>NZ_CASGGV010000283.1:0-73334 GCF_949319125.1 Frankia sp. Hr75.2
CGGCGGGCTCTGCGTCCGCCGCGGCCGGGGGGCGGCGCCGGGGGGGGGGGCCCGCCCGCGCGCGGCCCCCCCCCCCACGCCGAACATGTGACCGCGAGTTGCTTCGACGTCAGCCCGCGGCGGGTGACCGGGATGGGCGGTCCCGGTCCCGCCGGTCTCCCGTCGGGGGTGCGGACGGCCTCGGTCCGCGTGCGCCGTGGCGCGTGGCCGAGCCCTCGGACGCGCCGCGCGCCGGGCGAGCGCGGGCGCGATCCGGTGTACGTTCCACCTGGGCGCCGATCTCTCGACGTCCGGGCTATGTCGGGCCGTGGGCTGGTCCGACGACCCTGCCGGGCATGCCGGCCGGGCGTTGCTATCCGGGCGCAGGTGCCCCCGGAGGGTGCGGGTCGGGCGAACCCGCACGAACGATCATGAACAGGTTGTGCTGAGGAGAGCGATCGGCACCGGGTGGGCACCCCGCACCGCCCGCTCGTGCGCCGCCGGTCCGCGGACCCGCGAGCGCCCCGACCACGGCTGGCCGGGATACGAAGGCACCGGCTACGGGCGGGGCAGCCCCGGCGCCGGCATCGAGCCCATCTCACGCTGCCAGGCGAGCGCGAGCTGGGTGCGGTTGGAGCAACCGGTCGCCACGAGCGCGTGCGTCAGGTGGTGCTTGACCGTGTCGATGCTGATGCAGAGGGCCTCCGCCACCTGCCGGTTCGACTGGCCCTCCGCCACCAGGCGGACGACGTCGCGCTCACGGGCGGAAAGCTTCGCCGTCACGGCCGGGCCCGGGTTCACCCGGATGTAGAAGCGCAGCAGGTTGCCGAGGTGGCGGGCGAGCACGGCGCCCACGGCGCGGTCACGCGGCCCGAAGGCACCGGGCCGCGGGTCCAGCAGGGAGACGACCGCACCGACACCGCTTCCCCCGGCGAGCCTGATCAGCAGCTTCGCGTGGATCCCGTGGGCGCGCAGGAAGCGCTCCAACCGCAGCCGGACTTCGGGCCGGTCGGGCACCCCGATCTCGTCGAGCGTTACCAGGCCACGCTCCCACATCAGTCGCAGGCTCTCCGGGTCGTTGAAGACCTCGAGGCTGCGGTACCGCTCCAGGAAGGGCCCGGCCATGCGCAGCGCGAGACCGCGACCAGTCGGGCGGGCGTCCTGGAAGGTCGCCTGCGGGGACGAGCCGAGGAAGAACGCCGAGTGGCGGTAGCCGAGATGGCGGGCCATCCCGTCGAGCGCCGCCTCGCGGAACGCCGGCAGCGACGCCGCTCGTTCGCAGTCCTCGACGACGCGGAGCACGCCGCGCAGCTCCGCCGCGCCGAGCGCCAGATCCCGCGGCACCTGCGGCCCGCGGGCCGCGACCGGGGCGCGGCCGGGCAGTCCCGCCGCCACCGCGCCGGGACGGGTACGGGCGCCCGGGTGGCCCACCGCGGACGTCGCCGAGATCGGCGCGTGCCGCATCGTGGGTGCCCGGTGCGGGGCCGCCACGCCGGGCGGCCGAGAAACCCCCGCCGATGTGTCCATCGTCACGGCGAGCCGGCCGGTGGCCGGATGGCCGCTGGGGCTACCATCGGGATTGCTGAGCATTCGGTCAGTCACACATGCCTCCGGGGGCAGACCGACACCAGGTCACTGGCCGGTAGTCGCGAATCAGCCGGCGTATTTCCGGCCAAGCTGGACATGTTCGGCAAGCCTAGGGCCGCGACTACCCAGATGCCAGTCCGCGAAGCCTACTTTCTGACGCCTGATAAGCCTGGCCCGCTTATGTGAATAATGAACCTCAGTTCATGCGTCATTTCCCCGCAGGACACCGTTGATCGTCACGACTGTGACACGCACAGTCACATCAACGCAGCGCCTCCACCACCCAAAGGTGCCAGCAACCGCCCTCAAATTGGCCCGGTCCGACCACCACCTCCACCTTCGGCTGCACGCGTGTAACCGCCTGTCACAGAGGGTAGTTTTCTCACCGAGCGTATATTTGACGATCACATTCGATCACCATTGCGGTCGGCCCACGAGGCCCGCCGAAATGAGGTGAAGCGAGTGACGACCGGATTCGCGATCTTCCTCATCGCCGCGGGCGCAACGCTCCGCTATGCGTTGTCCTATCGGTTGACCGGCATCGACCTGCGGGTCCTCGGTTCGATCATCATGCTGGCCGGTGGAGCCACCCTGCTCGTCTGTCTCGGGCGCGGTCTACGCCCGCCGCGCCGCCGCCGACCGGCAGCCATTGCCGCGACGCTTCCACTTCCTCCGTTTCCCCCGCGTTCCCCCTCGGCGGATGGCACGACCGAGCGGTTCTGGCCGCAGGCCGGCACTGAACGGTTCGGGACAGAGGAGCCAACCGGATTTCGTTTCCCGGCCGCCGGACCACCCCCGGGCCAACATCCCCACGCGGGCATCCCCGCCATGTGGGAGGACCTCGGCCCCAGCGGTTTCCCCAGCCCCGCCGGGCAGGTCTACAACCCCGGGTACCCCCACGAAGGTGGTCCCGAGTGGTGGGGCGCCGGAGAGAGTCCGCCCCGCTCAGACGTCGCACCGGGGTGGTGCGACACCGGCCCGGACCTGGGCCCGCCGCAAGGCGGCGAGCCCGCCGCGGGCACCCCCGAGGAGCCCGGCGAGCACGCCCGTCACCTGCCACCGAGGGCCGTGTGGCACCTCGACGACGCGGGATGGCCCGACGAGACACACCGCCCGGCGGGCTGACGACGTGTGCCGATCCCAACAGATGCCGATCGCCACAGGTGGCCGATCACAACAGGTGAAGGGCACGCGCACGGTGGACGGCGTCCCGGCGCCTGGCGACGTCCAGCTTGCGGTAGATGCTCTTGAGGTGCGTCTTGACGGTGTTCACCGACACGTACATCTCGGCCGCGATCTCCGCGGTGGTGAGCATCGTGGGCAGGTAGCTGAGCACCGCGAGCTCGCGCTCGCTGAGCCGTTCGGCCGGCTCCGGCCGGTGCTCCCCACTCCCCGGGCGCGGCCCACCACCCACGCTCCCACCACCGGGGCCGCCTCGGCGCCGGGCGTCACCGGGGCCGCCCGCGGGCGCGCCATCGGGGCGCCACGGCCCCCGGGGCGACCCGAGCCCACCCACGCCCCCGCCACCACCACCGAAGCCGTCGCCACCGACGCGGTTGCCGTCGACGCGGTTGCCGTCGCCATCGACGCCATTGCCATCCCGGCTGAGGCCGCCGTCGTTGATACCGATGCCGCGGTCGACGCCGTTGCGGACGTCCCGACCGGATCCGGCCTGGCCCGGCGCGCCGGGCCAGGCCGGATCCGGGCCGGCGAACGACCCGGCCGGCCGCCCCGGCCCGGCGGCCGGCACCGTGGTCCGGGACCGCTGCGACATCGGCGAAGCCGGCTGCGGCACGACGACATCGGGCCCGACCACCAGGTCCGTCGGCTCCCCCGTGCGGGCCGCCGGCCCAGCACCTGACGCGGCGGGCGCCCGGGCGCCCGCCCGAGGCGGCGCGCTCCCCTGCCCCGACGCGCCGGGCCCCGCGTGCGCCGCCGCTGACCTCGACGCCGCAGGCCGAGGCGACGCGGACCCCTGCGCCGCGGACCGCGACGGCACGGGCACCGGCCGCGGCCCGGACCTCCCCGACCGGGTGAGGACGGCGACGAAGGCCGGATAGGCGTCGGTCAGCCCGGGATGGGCGAGCACCATCGCCAGCGCCTCCGTCCCCGCCTCGAAGAACGGCGCGACCATGCCCTCGTCCGCGGCGAGCGCCACCGCCCGGGCGAGCAGGCCACCGGCGCGGGCGTGGTCGTCACGCCGGGCGGCCGCGACCGCGCCGAGCACGCACGCCGCGACGAGCCCCGCGCCGCCGTCGTCGGCCCGCAGCAGCGGGGCGAGCGCCTCCTCCGCCGCGGGAACGTCGGCGCAGGCCAGGGCGCAGCGCGCCAGCGCGAGCTGGGTCTGCGGGTCCGGGGCCGCGCGGTCGGCGTCCCGCAGCAGCAGCCGGCGGGCCGCCTCCGGATTACCGGCGGCGACGAGCAGGTCCGCCTCGGCCGCCCGCCTGGCCGCCACGCACAGCGGCGGCATCGGGCCGGTCCTGGCGACGAGCAGCATCCGCCGGGCCGCGCGCACCTCGTCGGGTGATCCGTCGAGCAGGCGCAGCCGCGCGGCGCAGATCGCGGCGATCCCGCCGAGGAACGCGGGGTGGGCGGCAGTGATCGTCATCCGCGCCGCGCCCAGCCACCGGTCGGCCTCGACCGGCTCCGCACGCTGCAGGTGAACCAGCACGGCGGCCAGATACGCCTCGGGCAGTCCGGGGATGCCCCACCGCTCGCCGGATCGTGCCCCGCCGGGGACGCTGGTCGCCGCATCGGGCAGGCCGGCCAGCGCACCAGAGCGACCGGCCAGTGCTCCGGACGGGTCGGCCGCCGTGCCGACCACCGCGTACAGGTGGCTCTCGGCCTGGCGCAGCCGGCCGCGCAGCGCGTACTGGAGGGCGAGTGCCCCCAGGCAGGACACCTCGACGCCGCCGAGCCCGGCCCGCCGGGCCACCTCGGCGCCCTCGCACAGCAGGCCGGCGGCGACGGCCAGCCGGCCGAGCCACAGCTCGCCCCGGCCCCGCGCGCACAACGCGAGCGCGCGGGCCCGCTCGTCCGGCACCCGACCGGGCCTCGACGGAGCCCGCTCGGCCCCAGCCCGGTCGATCACAGCCCGGTCGATCACAGCCCGGTCGGCCGCGGCGTCCGGATCGCCCCCGGATGCCCGTGCCGGCCCGGCGGCGGCGCCCGCACGCGGTGCCGTCCCGGCGGGCGCGCCACCCGGCGGCCCGGAACGCTGCAGCCGCCGGGCCGCGGCGATCATCGCCGCCGGTTCCCCGGCAAGCTCGGCATGGTACGCCTCCACGATGTCGATCCGGTCGACGAGCGTCCGGCGGCGGGCGGCCGCCGGGCCCGACCCCGCCGCAGGCAGCTGCGCCCGCGCGGAGGACAGGCTGGCCGAACCGACCTCCAGCCGGCCGGAGCGCAGCTGTGCGACGGCCAGGACGAGATCGCACTCGGCCGACAGCCCCGCCGCCGCGGCGGGCAGCCCGGCGACCAGCGCATCGAGCTCGGGTGAGCGTCCGAACAGGACGTCCACCAGCGCCGGGCCGTCGACGAGCAGACAGGCGAGATACCACCAGTCACCAGCCCGCGACGCGTGACGGGCGGCGTCGGGTGTGCGGTCGTTCGCGGCGAACCAGAGGGCGGCGCGGAGGTTGAGCTCGCGGGGGTCCTCCTCCGGATCACGCACGAGCACACCGCGCAGCATCGACGCGAACATCCGATGGAACCGGTACCACTCCTGCGTGGTCTCAGCCGTGGCCTCCTGGGTGAGGCGATACTCCGGGCGGCCGTCCGGCAACGTGGCGACGGCCGCCGGGAGCGGACCGCCCACCCCGTCGTCCGGGTGGTCGCCGGCACCCGGGTGAGCTGTCGCAGCCGGCCCGTCCAACAGCCGGACGAGGAAGCCGCCCGGGCGCGCGAGCTCACCGAGCAGGTGCGCGGATGTCTGGGCGGACGCGGGCGCCACCGCGGAGACCGCGTGGGCGAGCGGGGCGCTGATCCGCTCCAGCACGCTCGTCCGGAGCAGGAACCGTCGGACGGGCTCCGGGTACTCCTCCAGCACCTCCGCGTGCAGGAACTCGGCGATCGCCGCCCGCGCAGCGCGGGACGGGTCGAGCTCGGCCGGCAGAGCGCCGCTCCCCGCGCGGGACGGGTCGAGCTCGGCCGGCGGGACGCCGCTGCCCGCGCGCTCGACGTCGCGGCCCGGGACCACGTCGGCCGGGACGGGGACCGGCGGGGCCGGCGCCCACTGCTCGTCCCGGCCGGCGGGCGCGCCGGGGGCCGGCCTCCGGGCTCCGCTCGACACCGCGCACGCCGCGGCCAGCCGCAGGCCGACCGCCCAGCCCTCCGTCGCGCGCCGCAGCTGGGCCGCCGCGCCGGGCGGGACGCGCAGGCCGTGGGCGGCGAGCAGTTCGACGGTCTCCGCCGTGGTGAAGGCCAGCTCCGCCGGGCCGATCTCGGTGACCCTGCCCTCGGCGCGCAGCCGGTGCACGCGCAGAATCGGCGCCCGCCCCGACAGGACGATGCGCAGGTGGCCCTCGCCCTCGCTCGCGAGCAGCTCCAGCCCGGCGAGATCATCGGGATCCCGGACGAGGTGCGCGTCGTCGAGGACCAGCACCGCCGGGGCCGGCAGCTCGGCGAGCTGGTTGACCAGCTCCCGCCGGAAGCGCTCAGGGCAGATCCAGGCGTCCGCGGCGACCAGGTGCGCGAGACGGTCCCCGGGAGGCAGGCCGGCGTCCCGGGTGAGCCCGCGCAGGATCTGCGACCACAGGGACACGGGCGGACCGGGCCACCGCGTCGTGCTCCGCGCCAACGGCAACAACGACAGCGCGGACGAAGGCGACCCCGACGGCGACGGCGACGGCGACCGCGGCCCGCTGGCCACCGGATCGCCACCTGGGTGCTCGGCGCGCGCGGTACGCCGTCCGAGCATCGGGTCGACGCGCAGCCAGACCACCGGGTGCGCGGGCCGACCCGATCGCGCCCAGTCGGCGAGCGCCATCGTCTTGCCAGCGCCGGCCGGTGCGCACACCACGGTCAGCGGCCGGTCGACCGCCTCGTCGAGCAGCGCCAGCAGCCGCGGCCGGGTCACATGCGGGACGACCGGACGCGGGGGGACCAGCCTCGTACCCACCACCGGCAGGTCGCCGGCCGGCGGCGGCTGGATGCGCGGCCGCGCGGCGGCCCCGTCTCCCCCACCGGCCCGGGGCATGGCAGACCCGGGCGTTCCGAAACGATCGTCCGGTTCGTCCGCGCCGGCCACGCACTCACCCCCACTTCCCAAACTCAGGGTAGTGGTACAGCTACTTCGAGCCACCGGCAACCGGGCGCGAGAGCGGTGTCGGAAAGAAGTACGCGCCGCCCTCAGGACGCGCGCGCCGCCCGGCGAGCCGAACTCGACGCGCGCAGCGCCGAGGCCGCGGTCGCCACGAAAAGGACGTCGAACCCCATCTGGACGGTGACGACGACCCGGGCGGCCTGACCCGTGGCGTGGATGTCCCCGAAGCCGACCGTGGTCAGCACGGTGACGGCGAAATAGAGCGCGTCGGTCTTGGTTCGGATGCCGGAGATCTGGGCGGACGCACCGACCGCCAGCGCGTAGTAGGCGGCGGCGAACAGGACGACGGTGACGCAGATCCCGGCGAACAGCCACTGCGCGCGGACCCACGCGGCAGAGACGTGCCGGGCGAAGACCACCTGCCTGGCGAGCAGGCATCCGGTCAGGATCAGGCCGAGGGCGAACAGCCCCACCCGCAGCGGGAACCACCGCCCGCCGCCGTGGCCGTAGACGGGCAGGGCGTAGTAGGCCGTCAGGCACCCGGCCAGGATCGCGGCCGCGACCGCACCCATCCGGCGTGCGGACGGCTCCGGGGGCGGGCCTGGCAAGGGCCTCGCTCCCGGAACCGCCCGTCCGGCGTCATGCGATGGACGTCCATCGCTCATGCCTGCCTGCCCGGGGCCGCGCGCGTGTCAGGCCGCGCAGTCCGCGCACACCGCCCGGCGTGGGTCGGCGAGCTGGCTGCGGTGCTGCACCAGGAAGCAGCTCGTGCAGGTGAACTCGTCCGCCTGCCGGGGCAGCACCCGCAGCGCGAGCTCCTCGTCCCTGACCTCGGCGTCGGGCAGGTCCAGCTCCGCCTCGAGCGCATCCATATCGTCGCCGAGGTCGGCCGCCGCTCCGGCGCGCTGCGCCTTCAGTGTCTCCAGGCTCTGCTCCTGGAGCTCGTCCTCCTCGACATCCGTGCTTCGCCGAGCGTCGAAGTCACGAGCCATGCGTCTCCTTACCTTTCCTCGTCCTCACAGACCGCGGCCTGTCGACACCGGCGCCGACCCCGACCACCGGATCGACCATGTGCGGTACCCGAACGACATCGGCTGATCACAATACGCAGTGGCTCTGGCCAGAGAAGTGGGCGACAAGCAGATGTCCGCGTTCCCCGCACCTGGAGCCGGTACCCACGGCCACCAGTTCGGAACGCGGATCTCCAGAGCCGAGCGAAGGATACGGGCCGAGGAGTGTCCGCACCAAGCAGGGGCAGCCCGGCGCGGTGTCACTCCCGCCACATTCGGACGCTCCGGACCACCAGGATGGCCCCGCGATGACCGGCACCGTCGGCACGACCGGTCTGTCATGGGGCGAACCGGGCCGCGACGGCGACCGGCCACACACCGCCCGTCGGTGGTGGGTCGGCCGACGCGAGAACGCCGGCGCGGCTCGGAGGTACCCCGGCGCGCTCGGACGGATCAGCGACAGCGGTTCAGAGGTAGAGGCCGGTCAGCCCGTCGTCGAGCCGCTCGGCGGCCACGGCGTGCACGTCACGCTCGCGCATCAGGATGTAGGTGGTCGAGTGCAGCTCGACCTCGGCGCGGTCCTCCGGGTCGTAGAGCACCCGGTCGGCCACCTGGATCGTGCGCACCGCCGTGCCGACGGCCACCACGTCGGCCCACGCCAGCCGCTTACCCATCTGCGCGGTGGCCGGGATCACGATGCCCGCCTTCGAGCGCCGGTCCGCGGAATCCTCCCGCGGCCGCACCAACACCCGATCATGAAGAAGCCGGATGGGCAGCGAACCACCGGACACGTCGATGCCGGCCGCGCCCCCGACACCGTTGACATCGCCGGAAACTACGCTCACACGCTCGGACCCTACTCGTCCACGGCGGCGGGACCGGCCCGATGCTTCCGATTTCCCGGTAGAGCAGGCCGTGCGGTGCTGCCGGGGCCGTCCCGCCGGGAAATCAAACTGCCCGCCAGCCGGCGGCGACACAGCGGATCCCAGCCCTCACGCTCGTCGCCGGGCGGGCGGGCGGATCATCCGCCGCGATCTCGCTCGCGCCCAGGTACACCGCGCCGACACACAGATGAATCCCACGCCTTACCCCCACCCGTGAACACAGGCATATCAACCAGCCCGGATGGGGAATGCCACCTCAACGCGGTATAAGCTGCCGCCCATCGCAGCCCGGCCCTACACGGCCGGCCGCGCAGAGGCGCCGGGGGGGAGCCCGGCCTCCAGGAGAAGCGTCCGCGTCGGAAGCCAGGTAACCGTCGACACGCACGAGCCGAGGGATGGGGCAAACCAATGGCGCTGAGAATCAGTGTGGACCTTGAGGGGCTGCGCTGGGCGGACCTCTTCCGGTTCGTCGATCTCGCTCGAAACGGCGGCATCGGGCCAGAGGACCAGGTCGACGTCATCACGTACGGCAGTGACCCGATGTCGGTCAGCCTCTCGGCGCGGATCTACCCGGCCTCCGACGGATTCCTGTCGACCGAGCAGCCGGAGATCGGTTCGGGCGAGGGCATGCGCGGATCGACGCCGCTGTCGATCGGTTCCGGAAGCACCGGGACGGGAGCGGGCTTCGGTTACGACGGCACGCCCGAGCGCGCCGCTTCGTCCAACGGCAGCCACTATCCGGCGTTCGACAACGGATCGGAGCGCCCGCCGTCCGCGGCCGGCAACCTGCCGTCGTACGGGCCCGGCGGTTATGACGGCCAGCAGGAACGGGGCACCCCGCCGCCTCCGCCGCCCCCGAGCGGCAGCCACTACCCGGCCTTCGACGGCCAGAACGAGCGGATGCCCGGCCAGAACGGCCAGTTCGCCGGCTTCGAGCCGGTCTTCGACCGCTCACAGGGCGGTAAGGACACCGGCGGCGCCGCAGGCGTGGAAAGTCCCTATATCGAGGAGTTCGCACGGCTCCAGGAGGGGCTGATGCGGCAGGTCCGCCGCGACGGCGAGGTCCGGCCCGACCGCACCTGACGCCAGCCGGCCCGGCGCTGGCCCATCTGGGCCGGACCGATCCGACCGAGCGCGGGCGCTGTGTGACGGGAGCTCCGACGGAGCGCACCGCTATCGCCACTCTGTCGCGGCAGGTGCACACAGCACTCGCTATCTGTGGAAACGGCGGACGCACATAGTGAGGACAAGGTCACCAGTTACCCGCAGTGGTGGTGCCCCCCGCACGTTTCCGCCCGCAATGGTGCATGCTGCCTTCGATGGAGGATCCGCGCGTAGTCGACGTCGAGCGGTACCACGGTCAGTTGCGCTCGGAACTCGAGATGATCGCGAACGGACCGGTACTGGCCGGCCCACGGATCGTCGAGCACATCAATTCCCTGATCACACTGATTGACCTGCACCAACCGAACGAGTTCGACCTCTGCCTCAGCTGTGACCGGCTCTGGCCCTGCGCAACCGTCGTCGCCATCACCGGTGAGCTAGCGGCCACCGAGGACGAGGTGACGCCCCGGCCGCTGCCCGAAGCCCCGGCCACGCGGTCCGGCGACGGCCGCCAGGCGGACGGGCGCCCGGCCGACCCCCGCCACGCGGCGGCGGGAGGCCCCGCCGACCAGCGCCGGCCGGACGTTCACGCGGTCGCGCCACCACCGTTCGACACGGGCTCCTACTCGACGACGACGCAGACCAGCACCGGCCAGTCGACGATGCCGCACGAACTGCCACGGGGCACGGACCCGGTCCGGCAGCGCGGCGCCCCCGGCCCGGCGGACGAGCCGATGGCCGCGCCCCGGCCGACCGGGCCGCACCGTGCGCCGCCGCCACCCTCCATGCCACCACCCTCCATGCCACCGCCGTCGCATCCGTCCGGCATGCCGCCGGGCATGCGCCCGCCGGCCGCCGTTCCGCCGGCCGCGGCCGCGGCCACCGGCGGGATGCCCACCGGCGGCTCGCGAACGGGTGGGACGCCCCTGGGCGGCGCGGGCAACGGCGCGTCCGCCCGCACCCCCGTATTCGGCGACCCGTTGGCCGGGATCCGCCGTCCGGGCGCCGGCATGCCGCCGCGGGTCGGCGGGGGGCCGCCCGGCGAGCAGGCCCCACCCGGCCGGCCGGGGCCGCCCCCCGCCGACACCGGTCGCCGCTCCGCACCGCCCGGACTTCAACCACCCGGCCTCCAGCCGCCGGGGCTCCAACCACCCGGCTTCCAGCCACCTGGACTTCAACCACCTGGGCTCCAAGCAGCCGGGCCGCCGCCGGGCACCGCCGGGCAGCCGGGACGTCCGATGTCGGCCCCCGGCTTCGAGCGAGCCCGCGAACAGCAGCTTCCCGGTGGCCCGGGCAGCCCGCCCGCGCCCGGGTTCAACCGCCCGGGCGGGCCGCCCGTGCACCGCCCCGCCGCCGGCCCGGCCGGCGGCCCGCCGACCGGGCCGATGGAGCGCCCCGGCTACAACGGCCAGCCCGGCTACAACGGGCAACCGGCGTACAACGGGCCGCCCAGCCACAACGGGCAGCCTGGCTACGCCGGGCAGCCCGGCCAGGGCCGGCAGCCAGGCCATCCCGGTTATCAGGGCCAGGTGGAGCAGTCCGGCCCGATCGCGCGGCCCGGCCTGTTCGGCCAGCCCGCGGCAACGGGCCCGGGCCGGTCCACGGGCCCGGTCTCCACCGGGCTCGGTGACCGCATGCCCGGACGAGCCCAGCACCCGGGCGATCCGTCCCGCCCCCTGCCCCACCCCGCGCAGTCCCAACCGGCGCAGCACCAGCCCGCGGCCGGCGTGTCCCGGTCCGAGCCGTCCCGGGCTCCGGCCCGTCCTGACGGTGTCGAGGCCCCGGCGGCCCAGGCCGACGGTTTCTCGGTGCCGACGTCCCGGCAGGCGCCGCCGATCTCCGGCCCGGTGGAGATGCTGCCCGCCAGCATCGCCGCCGCCCGGGCCGCGGAGCTGGCGCGCGGGCAGGCGGCCGCCGCGGCCGGACCACCGCCGCCGCGGCATCCCGACATCGTCCGCGGCCCCGAACGTGGAACCCGGCCGCCCGTCGGACGGCTCACCTCCGACCCGGCGCGCACGCGCGGCCGGCACGCGGGCCCGGACCAGCCGCGCCCTCAGGGCTCCCCGTGGAGCAGCCAGGCCGCCGAGCAGCGCCGTCCCATCTCCGTCGACGACTCCTGGGCCGGTGTCGGGCGCGGCCCGCGTGGCCAGAACGGTGACGGCGGCCAGGGCGGTCAAGGCGGCCAGCCCGGGCACGGTGGCCCGAACGGCCAGAACGGGCACGGCGGTCAGAGCCAGAACGGGCACGGCGGTCAGAACGGGTATGGCGGCGGCCAGAACGGCCAGCATCAGCCGAACGGCCAGCGGGGGTCCGGCGGCCCGGGACGTCCCGACGTCGGCGCGGTCGGCGCGGACCGTTCCCGCGGTCCGGCCGGCCCGGGCCCGGCGGACCGTGGCCCCGGCCGTGACCAGGCCTCGGACCCGTCGCTGAGCCCTGAGGTGGAGGCCGTCACAAGGGCCTGGCTCGCGCGCAAGGATTCGGTGCTCGACGGCATCGACGTCATCTGACCGCCGACCGCCATCAGGGCGGTCATCGGGGGTTGCGGCGAGTCGCGACCACCCCGCACCGGACCCGGGCCAGGCTGTGTCTCGCGCCTCCGGTCTGGCAGGACCACGCCAATCAGGTTTGAGGTCCACGCGGAGGTGGGAGGAACGCGACGCCGGCCCGGCCGTGGCAACGCGGGCAGACCGGAAACGGACAACCGCCCGGAAGGTGATGCGTGGCCGAAGCTCTGACCGCTGGCTTCGACCTGCCCGCCGATCCCCGGGCGGCCGGGCAAGCCCGCGGGCTGGTCGCCGATCTGCTCGTGTCGTGGGGCTGTGGCAACGCCGCCGAAGTCGCGAGACTGCTGGTCAGCGAGGTCGTCACGAACGCCGTTCGCTACGTGGGAGCCCGTGAGGTGCTGCGCGTGTCGATCGAGTGCCGCGGCGAGCAGGTCCGGGTCGCCGTGAGCGATGGGAGCCCGTTGCGCCCGGTACTCAAGGCCGCCCAGGACGACGACGAGTCCGGCCGCGGGATGCAGCTCGTCGCCGCGCTCGCCAGCCGGTGGGGTGTCGTCGACGATCCGCCCTCGACCGGTCCGGGCAAGCAGGTCTGGTTCGAGCTGCCGGCCGTCCGGGAGGCGGCGACGATCGGCTGCGTCCTGAGATGAGGGCGGCGGGCTCGCCCGCGGCCGCTCAGCGCCGCCGCTGGCTCCCCCGGCCGGAGTCCCCGCGACCCGCGTGATCCGTCTCGTCGTCCGGACGGCCGGCGATCAGGTCGAAGAGCCTGTCCCGGCGCGGCCGCCAGCGGGCGGCGAACCGGGCCGCGCGCCGGGCGGCCCGGTCGGCCTTGCGGGACCCTTCGGGGTAACGCCGGTGCGCCCAGGCCGAGCCGGGCCGCGCCAGGCGGACCGCCCCGACCACCGCGACCAGCGGAATGAGCAGGCCGACGACACCGAAGCCGACGCGGCCCTTGAGGAAGCTGCAGCTCACCGCCACGATGTTGATGCCGAGCACGATGATGAGGTCCCACAGCGCGAGGTGGTCTCCGGTGTCGAGGCCGTCCACGCCCAGTGGTGTCGCGCCGACGATCAGCAGTGCCGTGAACGCCGCGCCCAGGATGACCGCGTCCACCGACATCCGGCCCTGTTCGGACCAGTAGACGTCCTTCAGCCGCAGTACCAGCGCGAACTCGTCGAGGATGAGCGCCGCGCCCACGCCGAACAGAATCGCCAGCAGATCCCACCAGGGCGACCGCCCCCCCGCGGGCGAGAACGCGCCCACCCCGGCGAGCAGCACGAAGGCGATGCCGAAGATGGCGTGGTGGACGTGCACCCCGCCGACCGCGACGTTGCCCGGCCACCAGCGCACGCCCGCACGGATCATGCGCACACTCAGCCGGATGAACAGGAACGTGAGGATGAACGCGACGAGGAGCGCCAGCAACGGCTGCTTCCCAGGCTCGACGATCACCCGTTCGTAGCCGCGCGACAAAGCCGCCCACATTACGTCCCTCCTTCCGCGCCCACGGACCACACACCGGCCCGCCCACATCAACCCGGCAGCGCGCCGCCCCGGCCGCCGCGCGCCAGAGCAGCCGTGCCAGCCCGGCCCAGCGCCGCACAGCGCACCGCGACACGGCCCCACCGGCAAGCAGGCGGGCCGTCACGGCGCGTCACGGTCGGCGCCGGTCCAGTGTGCGGCCGCTCCCCCACGGCCCGGCGACGCCCGCCTTCGGCCACGCCCGGCGGCCGTCCGGCGACCCGGATCCGCGACACCGTGCCACCATTCGGCCATAGTGCGGCGAAATCTTCGGGGGGAGGTGGATGATGGCGGCGTATCAGCAGCCAGGTGACGACGGGGCGTCACGATTGGGGGCGGCATGCCGATGTCGACACAGGTCTCTCTGGAAATAGCGCTACTCATCGAGGTCGACGGCGGTCTACTGGTCCGCGCCGACGACACCGCGGGCCCGCGGTTCCCGGGCGGCTCCGCCCGGCTGGGCGAGTCGTCCCTGGACGCCGCCGAGCGGCTCCTGCGGGCCGCCCTGTCCGCGGCGGGGCGGCCCGTCTTCGCGGGCTGCGTCGAGCACAGCGAGGCGTGGCGACCCGCCCCGGCACCCAGCCCGCGCAGCTCACCCACGGACGCGACCCCGGACAGGACCCGTGCGGACGGGACACCCGGCGACACCACGCCCGCGGACAGGACACCCGGCGACACGCCCGCGGACAGGACACCCGCGGAGACGGCGGCCACGACGGACGGGACGACGTCCGCGCACACCCTGACCGTGCTCTACGCCGTAACCCTCGAGCCGGCGGGACTCGCCGGCGGGCACGCGCTTCCCCCGGGGCTGACGTTGGTCCGCCCCTACGAGAGCGATTCCGGGCCCGCGCTCACGATCCAGCCGCCCGCGGTCGGCCACGCGGCGATGTCGTGGTGGGCTGATCGGTGGCCGTCCTGGCGCGGGCTCGCGGTCGCGGACGCCGAGCCCTGGTGGACCGGCCTGCGCCAGTCGGTGCGGACCCTGCGGGCCCAGCTCACCGCCCGCCGCGAGGACGTGCGGGGCGAGGTGTTCCGGGACGCCGCGGTGGCGATGTGCGCACTGGTCGCGGCCGCCGACGGGCATGTCGACCCCGCCGAGCGTGACGCGATGGCCGCGTCCATCCAGGCCGAGGACGTGCTGGCGGACTACCCGCGGGCCGACCTGGAGCTGCTGTTCGACCTGCACGTCGCCCGGCTGCGCTCGGATCTCGCCGCCGGCCGCCGCGCGGCGATGCGCGAGATCGGCAAGGTCCGCGGTGACCCGGTTCGTTCGTGGGCGGTGCTGCGCATCGGGGCGGTGATCGGCCGGGCCGACGGGTACTTCGATCCGGCCGAGCGGCGGGTCGTCCAGGACGCCGCCGACACGCTGGGGCTTCGCTCGGGCGCGCTCGCCGTCCAGGCGGTCGGGCGATGAGCCCCGCCGACGCCGCCCGGCGGCCGCACGCGCCGGCGCCCGGGGCGCGGGCGGTGCCCGCGGGGCCGCGGCCGGGCCGGTCGCTGCACGCCCGGGTCTTCCTGACCTTCGGCGATCTCGTGGTCGTCGCCAACCATCGCGGCCAGCCCTGGTTCTTCCTGCTCGGCGGGCACGTCCCACCGGGCGAGGGGGTGGAGGAGGTGCTGCACCGCGTGCTGCGCCGGACGGCCGGCTTCGAGGTGCGCTCCCTCGACTTCGTCGGCGGCGTCGAGCATCTCGACCCCGCCGGCGGGACGTCCCAGCGCATCGATGTGGTCTTCGCGGGGGCCGTGCCGCGCTATGCGGAGTTCGGCAGCCGGATCGACGACATCGACATCGTCACCCTCCAGCCGTCCCGGCTACGGTCCGTCGAGTTCCGCCCGGCGCGTGCCGGGCGGGCGATCACCGACTGGCTGACCGACCGCCAGCCCCGCTGGTACACCGACGGGGGGTCGGCACACCCCCCGAACGGGTCTACCCACTGAGCCCTCGGGGCGGCCGGGGCCTCCCCGGCCGCCGCCCGCAGCGGCGGCACCCCACGGGCCCGTTACGGCCATCCAACTGTCACCTCCCGGGCCCTTCACAAGGAGCATACGGCCACGTCACAGTGTGTCCGGTAGGCATCGGACAGCGTTGCGGGGGGATGACTACGCCATGCTGTGGCCCGTGCGCTCCGCTGTCTCGTCCGTCCTGCTTCCCCGGTCGGCGACCTTGCTCGGCCAGCCGCACAATGAAGCACATTCAGGTGTCGTTCAGGCGTGCGCCGTAGCGTGAGCGGCGAGGCTTCCGGACACTGGGGGTAGACATCGAGATCCCGGTCGCGCTGAACGTCCCGGTCGCGCTGAACGCCGACAACGCCGCGGCTGCACCGCTTGTTCCCGGGCCGACACTGCCCCGTCACCGACGGGTCGGCGAGCGCAGGGCTCCCGCCCATGGCGAGCGTCCGACGTCCGGCCGCGGCGGGCCCCGACCCGCCAGGTCCACCGTCAAGGAGGCGCTGCTCCCGCCGGAGCGGACCGCCCCCGCCGACGCGCGCGCCGGGCGCACCGGCGGCACGCCGGCCGACGTGCCCGCGGTGCTCGGCGGGGTGGACGCCACCGGCGCCGCCGCCGTCGCCGTGGAGCTCACCCGGGCCCCCCGCGGGTTCGGCCTGCGCCGGACGCGCCTGCGTGTCCTGGCCGCCGTCGTGGTCGTCGGCGCCGTCGGCGCACTCGTCGGCACCCGGTTCCGTTCGGACGTTCTCGGCACCCTCTCCGACGTCCCCGCGCCGCGCTGGCACTGGCTCGTGGTCTGCCTGCTCGCCTCGGTGCTCTTCTACGTGGCGCACGGCGTGAGCGTGCGGGCGGCGAGCGGGCTGCGGATGAGCCTGGGCACGGCCACCGCCTCCCAGCTCGCCGCGGCCGCGGCGAACCGAGTCGTCCCGGCGGGCCTGGGCGCCATCGCCGTGCACCTGCGCTTCCTGGAACGCCGGGGGATGACCCGTCCCGCCGCGGTGGCCGCCGTGGCGTCGATCAAGGGCGCCGCGTTCCTCGTCCACCTGGCCGGGATCGCGCTCGTCGCCGGCACCCTGCGCGGCTCCGGCGTCGGCGAAGCGGTGACGGCGCCCGTCCGGATGACGGTGAACGGGATCGGAGCCGGCCCCGTCGCGGCCGGGCTCACCGTGGTCGGTGTGGGGATCGGCACCGCCGCCGCGCACCCGCGGGTGCGCACGAGGCTGCGGCCCGCGCTGCGGGGCTTCCGCGCGCACCTGGCGGTGCTCGCCCGCTCGCCCGGCCGGACGGTCGTGCTCGTGACCAGCACCGCAGCCACGAAAGCCGCACAGGTCATGGGCCTCGCCTGCGCGGTGTGGTCGTTCGAGGGCGGGCTGAGCATCGCCTCGATCACCGCCGTGTACCTGGTCGGCTCGGTTGTCGCGGGCGCGGCGCCGACAGCCGGCAGCGTCGGGGCCATCGAACCGGCGCTCGTCATCGGGCTCACCGCGTCGGGTGGCACGGCGGCGACCATGTTCGCTGCCGTCCTGGTCTTCCGCCTGATCAGCTACTGGCTGCCGATCCTGCCCGGGGTGACCGCGCTCGCGATGATGCGCCGCCGCGGCGACCTCTGAGACCCCTGCCACTGAGACCACCGCACCTGAGACCACCGCCTCGAGGACCATCACTCCTCGACGGCCGCTGCCCGGTCTTCTGACCGGCAGCGGAGCGGGCCCGAGACCACCTGGTCCCGGGCCCGCTCCCTCTCAACCAAGCCTCGTCTTCCACCGACCGCACGCCGCGGACGACCCGGATCGGCGGGCTCGCACGTGGACGATCGGCGGTTACGGTCAGTAGCGAGTCGGTGGGGCGGGACGGGCGTTGAGCTGCCGCAGCACCCGGTTCTCGTGCTCGAACCCGAGCTCCGAGACTCCCGCCGGCTCGATCACGAAGTGGGCCCCGGCCGTCGGGGGCAGGCCCAGCCACCGCGCCACCAGCACCCGGAGCATGTGGCCGTGCCCGAGCAACGCCACGTCCCCGTGCGCGAGCAGCGGCACCACCCGGCCGAGGACGAGGTCTGCGCGCCGCCCCACCTCGTCGGCGGTCTCCCCGCCCGGCACGTCACCGGTGAAGACCGTCCAGCCGGGATGATCCTCACGGATCCGCGCGGTGGTGACTCCCTCGTAGTCCCCGTAGTCCCACTCGGCGAGCTCCGGCCAGACGACGCAGTCCTCAGCTCCCGGCGCGGCGGCCTGCGCCCCGGCGGTGTCCGACAGCGCGGCCGGCGTCCCAGCGGCCTGTGTCCTGATGGTTCCCGGCTTGATGGTTCCCGGCTCGCCGGCTGGCGGGCACAGGCCCGCGATCTCGGCGGTGTGCGCCGCCCGGCGCCGCGGGCTCGTCGCGACCAGGACGAACCGCCGGCCCACCAGCGCCGCCCGCAGCGCGGCGGCCTGGCGCTCACCCTCGGCGGTGAGGGGAACGTCGGTGTGCCCGGTGTGCCGACCGGTGCGGCTCCACTCGGTCTCGCCGTGCCGGATCAGCGTGACCCGACCGGCGGGAACCACCACCGGACCTGCCGGTTCCGAGGTCACCTGCTCGCGACCCACCAGCCCCTGGCCCACCGGCTCCGAGGTCACCGCTTCCGAGGTCACCGCCTCCGGCGCCGGCGGCGGCGCGCCCCCACGAGCAGCACGACCACCGCCGTCACCAGCGCGACCCTGTCCCATCGAACCGTCCGCACCACCTGGGTCGGGCCGCCCTCGCCCGCCGCGCCGTCCGCACCCGGTGCCGAGCCGACCGTGCCCGGCAGGCCGCCGACGAGTGTGCCGGCCCCGATCGCGCGGTGCCCGGCGGACGCCGCACCGAGCGCGGACGGCGCGGCGCTACCCGGGGCGAACCGCCCGCGCAGCTCAGCCACCTTGGCCCGGACCTGCTCGTTCGCTCGTTCGGCCACCCGCTTCGGACTGACGATCTCCGCGATCGCGTCGACGGTCTCGGCCAGCTCTGCGCGGGTCTGTTCGATCTGACGCTGGATGACGGCCGGATCCTGCGGCACCGATGTCGCCCTCTCGGTTCTCTTACTGGGTGGACGGGGTCGGGCTGACGACCCGACTCGATCGTGCCAGACCAGCCCCTCCCCAGCGCGACGAAACGGCGGACCATGTCCGCGGACCTGCGGGTTCCAGGTGACCGGCGCCGCTCCGGTGGCACTTGCGAACCTGGTCAGCACCCCGGTCGGGGCGCCCCTACCGCTCGGTGTGAGTTGTCCCCGCCGACCCCTTATCGGTCGACCCCCCTCGTGGGCGGACGTCCAGCTGCCCGGGGCGGACACCGACAAGCACGCGCCACGCCCGACGACCACCAGAGCGGCTCCGGAAGCGCGTCGGCCCGATCCGGACGGGCCGGGAGCGGCACTACGCTGAAGACGTGCACGTCGGCCGGTGCGGGGCGCGGTTCACCGGCCTGGCCCACCGCCTCGCGTCCGCGGTGCTCCCAGGTCTGGCCTTCGCCGTGCCCACGGTCGCGCTCGCCCTGCTGGCCCACCTGCCGACCGCGCACACCGAAGCACCCGCGCCCGCCGGCGTGGCGCTGTCCGTCGCCGCCATCGTCGCGCTGTGCGCCGGTAGTGATCTCGCCCGCTCAGCCCACTCGGCCGGGTCACGCGGCGGCCGGCCCGGTGCCACGGCCACGGCCATAGCCACAGCCGGACGGCGCCAGGTCGGTGGTCCCCGCTCGTTCCCCGCACTGCTCGGCGTCCAGGCCGGGGTGCATGTCCTGCTGCTCGCCGGGGCCGGGCGGCCCGGGCCACCCGGCGGCACCTCACTCAAAGGCCTGCTCTGCGCGCCCGGCAGCGGCCCCGGTGGGGCGCTCGCCTCCCCCGGGCAGCTCGCGGCGGCGCTCGCCGGCCGACCGCTCGGCGCCCCGCCGACCACCGACAGCGGCGGCTTGGCCGCGGCCGCGGCGCGGCTGTCCCAGTACGGCGTCCACAGCCACGGGCTGTACGGCCAGGGCCTCCAGGGGCACGGCCTGCAGGGGCACGGCATCGCGGTGCTGCTCGCCCACGCCCTGGCGGCTGCCGCGGCCTCCTGGTGGACCAGCCGCGGCTGCCAGGTGCTGCGCGCCGCCTGCCTGACGCTCGGGTCGTGCCTGTCCGCGCTGCGGGCTCCCGTCGCACTGGTCCCGGTGCCGCGCCGGATCGTCCGCGCACCGCGCCTACACGCGCTCCGCGCACTCGACCGCCCGTGGGCGGCGACGCCGTCCCGAGGCCCGCCGGCCATCGCGAGCTGCTGAAACGGCGTAGCGACGCGACCGGCGCCAGGCGCCGCGATCCGTCCGCGCGCCCCTTCCCCACCCACCAGGCCCAACCCGACGCCCGGCCGCTGGCGCCTGGCCGCTGGCCGTCAGACCGCTGACGCCCGATCTCTGGCGTCAGATTTCTGAGGTCAGGCCGAATGTCCGTGGTCTGACCGTCGCCGGCAGGCGTTGCCCAGGCGTGGCCCCGTCGCGGGCTCAGCTCTGGGCGGTGCGCGCTGCCCGGCACGCGGTGCCCCGCGCGCTGACCACGCCAGCCCGGCGGCGCGGTGTGTGTCGGTATCGCCCAGATCTCCGCAGGAATCAGGTGTCCGTGACCAGGAATCCATCCACCATCAGCTACCTTTCCACTACCCGTCGCAGGCGGACGTCGTCCGCGCTGCTGATCGGGATCACCGTCGCGGTCAGCGCGACACTCGGCGCCTGCTCCAACGGCGGCGACGGAACCGGGGTGACGATCGTCGACGCCGGTGGAACCGACGGGGGACTACACGGCGTTGTCCCAACCGAACGCTTCGCGAAGCCGGCGCTCAACCTGACCGATACCGACGGGCGCCCCTTCGATCTTCGCGCCCGAACGCAAGGGAAGATCACTCTGCTTTTCTTCGGCTACACGATGTGCCCGGACGTCTGCCCGACCACCATGGCCGACATCGCCGCGGCCCTGGACGAGGTCGACCGGTCGGTGCGGGACCAGGTCTCGGTGGTGTTCGTCAGCACCGACCCGGACCGTGACACCGCTCCCGTCCTCGACCGCTGGCTCAGCCAGTTCGACTCGACCTTCATCGGCGTACGCGGGTCGTTCAAGGACGTGCAGGCCCAGGCCGAGGCGATCGGCGTCCCGCTGGAGGCACCGAAGGTCCAGGCGGACGGATCCGTCCTGGTCACCCATGGCAGCCAGGTCATCGCCTTCGGCCGGGACGCCCGCGCCCGCGCGCTCTACCTGGCCGGCACCCCGGTGGCCGACTACATCGCGGACCTTCCCGTCCTCACGGCCGAGACCCTCGGAACCGACCCGCGCGACGGGACCGCGACCGCGACGCCCAGGGCGACCAGCGCACCCAGGGTCACCGCGACGCCGAGGGTGACCGCGACACCAGGGTCGTCCGGGACAGCCGGGACGACGAACACCGTCCAGACCACCGGCGACAGCCGGCCGGCCCTGGTCGCCGCCGGATGACCGGGACCACGGCGGCGTCCGTTGCTTCCGGAGACGCAGGGGACGCCGGGACGCCGGGCACGCGTCGGTTCGCCCGCGTGGCCAGCACCGTCCTGCGGGTCGGCCTCGGCATCCTCTGGCTCGCCGCGGGCGCACTGAAGATCAACGACCCGGACGGCATGGTGCGGTCCGTCCGCGCGTTCCGGATCCTGCCCGAAGCGCTGGTGGACCCGGTCGCCTACGCCGTGCCGTTCGTGGAGATCGCGCTCGGCGTGCTGCTGATCGTCGGCCTCACCGTCCGGCTGGCCGCCGCCATCTCGGCGGTGCTGTTCGCCGTCTACATCGCGGCGATCGCGTCGGCGGCCGCCCGCGGCCTGCGCATCGACTGCGGCTGCTTCTCCGCGGGCGGCGATCTGACGTCCGAGGCACCCACGCACTACACCCAGGAGATCGTTCGCGACAGCGCGCTGCTGCTGGCCAGCCTGCTGCTGGCGCGGTGGCCCGCGGGCTACCTGTCGGTCGACCGGCTCCTGAACGGACCAGCACGACAGCCCCTCGACGACGAGGACGACCTTCTCGGGAGTACCCATGGCATCGCGGACGAGGAAGACATCGCGGACGTCGGCGCCGCCCGGCCGTAGCTCCGGCGGCAGCACGCCCGGCGCCCCTCAAAAGGATCGGGGCCACGCGTGACGGCCGCGGAGCGGCGGGAGAAGGTCGCGGCGGCCCGGGCGGCGGCGGCCGCCCGGGAACGACGGCGCAGGCAGCTCATCATCGGCTCGGTCGTCGCCGCCGTGCTCGTCCTGATCGGGGTGATCGGCTTCGCCGTGCAGAACTCGCGGGAGGAGTCCAAGCCGGTCGTTCTCCCGGCGAGCGCGACGGGGCCCGACAACGCGATCGTCGTCGGGAAAGCTGACGCGCCCGTCACCCTCGACTTCTACGAGGACTTCCAGTGCCCCGCCTGCGGGTCCCTGGAGAGAACCACCGGCTCGACGATCAGCGACCTCATCGACTCGGGCGACATTAAGATCAACTATCACGTCATGTCGTTCCTCGGCGACGAGTCGAAGCGGGCGGCGAACGCCAGTGCCGCCGCGGCCAACGAGGGCAAGTTCAAGGAGTTCCACGACGCCCTGTTCGTCGACCAGCCGGAGGAGCACACCGGCGGCTACCAGACCGACACCCTCATCCAGAAGGGCGCCTCGGTCGGCCTGACCTCGGACGCCTTCGTCAGCGCGGTGCGGGACGGCAAGTACGACGGCTACGTCGCGAAGGTCGACGAGGACGCCTCCCGCAGCGGCGTCACCTCGACCCCGACCGTGCTCGTCGACGGCAAGCAGCTCTCCGCCGACCAGCTGACCCCCGACGGCCTGCGCGCCGCCGTCTCCGCGGCGGCCAAGGACTGACCGGGACGTCCGAACTCCTCGGCCGGCCAGCCAATCGGTTGGCCGGCCGGTGGTCTGCCGGGTGGTCCGCCGGCCGGCCGGTCTGTGGCTGTGGGGCCGCTTCGCTCGCGATGCCACTGCCACGTTTGCCGGCCCGCCGGGGCCACGACTAGCTTCTCCGTCATGACCGAGACCGAGACCGCCACCGCTGCCCGGCTCTCCCCCGGCGACCCCGCCCCGGACTTCACCCTGCCCGACGCCGACGGCAAGGACGTCTCGCTGGCGTCGTTCCGCGGGCGCAAGGTCGTCGTCTACTTCTACCCGGCCGCGTCCACGCCCGGGTGCACCAAGCAGGCCTGCGACTTCCGCGACAACCTCGCGCTGCTCAACGACGCGGGTATCGACGTCCTCGGGATCTCACCGGACAAGCCGGCCAAGCTGGTCAAGTTCCGGGACAACGAGGGCCTCACCTTCCCGCTGCTCTCCGACCCGGAGCGGACCGTGCTCTCCGCCTACGGAGCCTTCGGCGAGAAGACGATGTACGGCAAGAAGACCATGGGCGTCATCCGCTCGACGTTCGTCATCGACGCCGAGGGCAGGATCGAGAAGGCGCAGTACAACGTTCGCGCCACCGGCCACGTCGCGAAGCTGCTGAAGGAGATCGGCCTCGCCGGCTGAAGTCGGCCGGCTGAAGTCGGCCTCGCCGGCTCTCGCGGCTGACCGCCGGTTCTCCCCCGTCACTCAGCTCGCGACCCGCAGGTCCCATCGCAGCAGCACGTTGTCCGGGCGGGCGGGATCGACCAGGACGGGCACCCGGCGGCGGAGCTGGCTCGGAATACCGCCCCGGGCGTCACCCACCGGGCTCGCGCCCGCCTCGTCCGCGGGAACGACCGCCCGGCGCGTGACCGGGTAGGGCTCCTGGCCTGGGCGCTCCACCAGCAGGTGCACCTCGGCGACGGTGCGCCCGTCGACGCGCACCCCGGTGTCGCTGACGGTGTCGATGACCGCCATGGTGGCCCGGCCGTTGTCGATCAGCCGGCGGGCCCGGTCCCGTTCCTCCCGCACCGCGGCGGGAGACTGGTCCGGCCGGTCCGGCGAGGCGTCCGCGATGGTCGTCATGAAGATCTTCCCCCAGAGGCATCCAGGCGCCCACCGGCGCAGGTACACCCTGCACCCGGACGGGGCTGCCTGTCGGTCGCGTCGGCGACACCCGCCCCCTGGGGGCACTGTTGGGTCGACGACACCTGCTTCAGCTCGTGCTCCGTGGCTTCGCTGTGCGCCGTCCTCATGAGCCAAGCGGTCATCGGCGCTGGTCACAGTCCTGTCCAGCCCACGCCATCCCAAACCCGACGAAGCCCCCAGATGCGGCACGGCAAAAGTCGACCCCGATGAGTGTGATCAACGACACCGCCGCTGACCCCCGCGGGAGTCAGCCGGAACCGATCGTCTCCCCACCCGCACCACCCCCATAGCAGCCGAGCCGCGGGCAGGATCTGGGCAGGATTCGGACGGCGCGCGCCCATCCCGGCCCCGAAGGCCGTCCCGCGGCTCGCTAATCTGGAGGGACGCGGGAGTGGCGGAATGGTAGACGCAGCAGACTTAGGATCTGCCGCCCTAGGGCGTGGGGGTTCAAATCCCCCCTCCCGCACTGCCTGACCAGGAGCGTTCCCGCAGGTCATCAGACGCTCGCCCACCGCTCCCCTTCCCGATCGTCCGGGCCGATTGGTCACGGATTGGTCACAGAGCCGCGGAAGCTGCGGTCGGGGCCGACGGGCGCGGACGCCGCGGACCGGTGGCCGGGCCGGGGCCGGGCCGGGGCCGGGCCGGGCCGGGCCGGGCCGGCCGGAGACTTCCCCGTCCTCTGTGTCGTCCTCTGTGTCGCCGGAATCGCCGGTGTGCGGCCGATGCTGGTGCGGCTGCGCGCCCCCGAGTCCCTCGACCTCGACCGCGGCGGCACCCGCCCCCTCCGCCACTAGGCCGTTGCGCCGAGCAGTGCCTGGGCGAGCAGCGTGGCCGTGGTGCTCCGCCAGAGTTCCGGCGACCAGCCGAGGGTGCCCGTGGCGACGATGTAGTTCTCGGCGCTGGTGATCAGGAAGGCGAGATCGGCGGCGTCCTCGACGGTGAGCCCCGGGCGGAGCGCCGCGCGGTCGGCGAGCAGGCCGGCGAGAGCGCGGAACGCGGCGCGGCGTTGGCCCTCGTTCACGTCCCACTGCGCCGCGAGGTCGGGATCGGTGCCGACGGTGCCGCGGACGACGGCGAGCAGCGGCGCCACCCGCCCCATGATCTCGCGGCCGCCGTTCATCCAGAGTTCGATCACCCGGACCGGGTCGGGCTCGGCGCTCAGCTCCTCGAGCCACGGCCGGTCGAGTAGCGCGACCGGCTCGTCGTCACCGACCGCGGCCACGTCGAGCGCTTCCTTGAGCAGCGTCGCCTTGTTCCCGAAGTGGAAGTAGACGGTCTGCACGGCGACGCCCGCGCGCGCCGCGACCTGGTCGAGCGTCGTCGCGCCGTAGCCCTGGTCGAGGAACAGCTCCGCCGCCGCGGCGACGATCCGCCGCCTGGTCAGCCTGGTCTTCTCGGCCCGACTCGGCTTGTCCTTGACCCGACTCGGCCCGTCCTTGACGGAATCACTCACTCGCTAGAGACTACTACAATGAGTCGCTAGAGTGAACTCTAGCCAAAGGAGGGGCCATGCCCGATCTCGCACCGATCCACCACGTGAAGATCCCGGTCAGCGACGTCCGCGCCAGCAGCGAGTGGTACCTGCGCGTGCTCGGACTGGAGGTGGCGATCGAGTTCACCGAGGACGGCGAGCTCCGTGGCGTCGCCCTCAAGACCCCGGACGGCACCACCCAAATCGCACTCCGGCACGACCCCGAGCGCGCCGCCGCCCTCTCCGGCTTCGACCTCGTCGCGCTCGGCGTCCCGACCCGGGACGGCATCCACGCCTGGGCCGACCACCTGGCCGCCCTCGACCAGAAGCACGGCGGCCTCGTCACCGGCCACCACGGCGGCACCGTCCTCGCCGGCCTCCACGACCCCGACGGCATCGAAATCCGCCTCTACGCCGACTGACCCGAGCCACAGACCGAGAACAGCCCAAGAACAACAGACCCAGAACAGGAGAATCTCCATGCGACACACCGACTCCGGCGGCGACGGCGAGCCGCTCGTCCTGATCCACGCAGCAGTCTTCGCCGACTGGTTCGTCCCGTTCGAGCGCGAGCCGGCCGTCGCCGGCCTGCGCCGGATCCGCGTCACCCGCACCGGGTACTCGGACCCCGCACCCGCCGAGCCGCTGTCGGTGGCCGACCACGCCGCCGAGTGCGCGGACCTGTTGCGCCACCTCGGGATCGAGCGGGCCCGGGTGCTCGCGCACTCCTCCGGCACCGCGGTCGCGCTGCAGCTGGCCCTCGACCACCCGGAGCTGGTCGGCGAACTCGTCCTGGTCGAGCCGCCGCTGATCGACCCGCTCCTGCCGCCGCAGGACAGGGCGACGGTCGCCGCCGCGATCGGCCCTGCTCTGGGCGCGGCGATGGGCGCCGCCGCCCAGGGCGACCTGCGCACCGCCTTCGACACCTTCCTGGCGGCGGTGTGCGGACCGGAGTACCGGTCCGTGATCGAGTCCGCCCTCGGCCGAGCCGGCCTGGAACGCGCCGAACGCGACTGCGGCTACTGCTTCACCGGCGAGATCCCCGCGCTCACCACGTGGCACTTCGACGAGGAGCTGGCGCGCCGGATCGAGCAGCCGGTCCATCTCGTCGCCGGCGGCGAGAGCCCACCTTTCACCCACCGCCTCGTCGACCACCTCGCCACGATGCTCCCCGACACCCGCACCACCGTCGTCCCCGGCGAGAACCACCTGCTCCCCCTCCGCGCTCCCACCGCCCTCGCCACCCTCCTCCCCACCCCGGCCCCCACCCCCTGACCGGTCCGACCGTGCGGCGCGCGTTCCCCCGACTCGAACCAGGTGACCGTGCCCGCGCCGCTCTCGCTGCTCACCCCGTTGGCGGTCCCGGCCGGCGTGCAGCCGATCATGATGCGGCTGCGCGCTGTACGGACATCGGCGGACGGCTACGGGCGCCAGTGGACAGACCGAGCCGTGACGGGAGTCGTGTCACTTGGCGTAATCCATGCCTTACAAGCGAGTGGTCGCAGGTCCGGCCCCTGCCGCGCCCACGTGGCCTGTGGGTGAACGGGGGCGTTGACGTCCGGACGGGAGTGTCCGACGTTCATCGGACACTCCCGTCCGCGTCCGGGCCGGCCGCCGTGCCCGGCGGCCGGCCCGTTGCACCCCTTGTCCTGCCGGGTTATCGGGTCGGGATCGCCACGATCACGCTGGTGCCGGTGTGCTGCGCCGTCGGCTGTACCTGCGGTCCGGGCGCGGGCTGGCGCAGGCCGATGAAGTATGTGACCACGCCCTCGAAGTCACCACCCGACCGCACCTGGACAACATTGGTGGTCGCGCGGACCGGGAACAGGTTGCGCGGAGCCGTAGCCCTGCCCTCCTCGTCATGGGCCGCCGCATTGTGGAAGACCACCTTGACGAAGGACCGGCCCCGCACGGCGACGGGAAGGCCGGAACCGTCCTGTATCAGTTCCGAGGCCGGCACGTACTGGACGGTGACCTCGGCGGGGGCGGCCAGCTGGAAGTGGAACCGGATGAGGTCCGCGTGGGCACTGGCCGCGTGTGCCGCGCTGATGCCCGTCAGGACCGGCATGACCGGCATGACCGGCATGACCGGTGCGACCGGAGACACCGGCGTAGCCGGAGTTACCGTTGGCCCTCCGGCCCGCGCCGGAACCGCCACGAACAGCAGACCCAGGACCAGTGCGACTGTCGCACCAAAAATCGCGCGCGCCATCCTCATGATGCACCACCCATTCCTTTTTCCTGGAGCAGATAAAACTGCTCCGGCGTACGGACGGGCTGATCGGGTTGTCGGGCCGTCCAGCTGATCCTGATTGCCGCGAGAAATCCGCTGAGGACAAGGCCGGTCGGATCGGAGGAAGTCGGTTTCAGCTCGCTGGCCGGAAGTCGGATGGATGGTGAGTGGTGATGGATGTCGGCATGGGCCCACCCCCATTCGTTGTCGGCCAAGCATGCGCGAGCGCCGGGCGGCCCGCCACCGCTGCCAGCCTTCGGCGGCCACCCCACCGGCTTCCCGCCGGCCAGATCACCCGCACCGGGGCTTTACGTACGCGGAGTCGGTGCACGCAGTCGGCGGCTGCTTCAGTCGAACTCGTTGTCCACGTCCGGGGGGACCCGAACCATTGCCCCACCTGTACTCTGCACTATATATCGTGAACCCCGTATGGCAGCGCCTCACCCGGGTCCCGGAAACCGCAGCGTTCCAGGAGGGTCGGCCGCCCACCATTCCCATCCCACGAGAACCCGCTGGACGGCGAGTTGGTCCCGGCGGAGCACGGCGACGTCGATGTCGGAGTGCTCCCGGAACTGGTTACCCACAGCGAGTTCGATCGCGTATCCGCCGGCGATCCACCATGGAGCGGGAAACGCGGCGAAAATCGAGGCCACCTCGGCCAGGCTAGCGGGTTCCCAGTGCCCGGTCATGCGCGTAGGAGGCCCGTCGCAACGTCCAGAAGATCCAGTTACTGGATGCAGTTGACGAGGCGACGTCCCAGCCCTGCCCACCAAGTTTGCCGAGCTCCGCTACCACCTCGTTGCAGGAACCGGCCACCGTCATCTCCCGACCCCCGGGCAGGTTGATTCGGATGGAACCTTGATCCCAGATCCATTCCATCGTCGCGAACTCGTTGCCGTGCATGATCCCCCCGATTCTTCTGGACGCGGCAGCAGAATAGCGCGATCCGCATCCCATCTGGATCAATGGCCGCACCACGGCCATCGTCACGTACATCTGTCCTGGTCAGCGGGTCACCGGCTCCACCGCTCTTCCTCGACCACTTCCACGGTTCAGGCCGGGTCGTCGAGGACGACCACGGCCTGGCAGGCTTCCTCGTCGCCTTCCCCTCCCCGTCCCAGCCACGTGTCGCCTACATCCACTTCGCCGGACTACAACGGCCCAGGACGACCCATGGTGATTTTCCGGCGCTTTCTGACGGACGATTCGTAGCCCAGCACTTGACGTCCACTCACATGCGGGCACCGAACTGGAGCTTTTCGCGGACACGGGAGCATCCTGAAGCAGGTAGTCGGGTGAATCAGCGCGTTCGACGCGCGCCCGGCCAGGTTGACGCAGGCGGGCGACGACGACTCAGCCCACTACCTGGACGTCGACCGCGTGGCCTTCCGGGTCCTGGAGCACATGACGGCCCGGCGTGAGTTGCGTATCACCCAGGTCCGCTCGCCGTACCGTGAGTCCGATCCGGACCCGTCCCGTCGGCCCCCGGGCTCCTGCCGGGTAGAGCTCGAGAACAGCTCCGTCGGCGAAGGTGGCGGCGTAGTGGTCGGGGCCGGTCCCATGACGCTCCCGCCTGAACTCCAGACCGAGATCTTGGTAGAACTCGTGACAGGCGGAGAGGTCGGAGCAGTACAGGACGATCAGATCTATCTTTGCGTCCGGGGAGAGCCGCCGCTGCCAGGGGTGGGTGGCGGCGAGTGCGTCGCTGAGCCATCGTCGCCGATCTGTTGCCAGCAGCGGAAGCACGGCAGCGAAGTCAATCTCGTCTTTCGGGCGTGACGCCTGGGACTTGTAAAGGAGCTGCACCTCCGGCGCGATATAGGGGATGCCCGTGGGGCCGGCGTGTCCGAGCGAGGAGACCGGACGCCGGATCCGGGGATCACGCCGCGACACCCAGTCCGTCCCGGCGGCTTCCTCCAGCATGACCTGGATCCGCCACGGCCCATCGGGAGTTCGCCTGCACCAGATGTCGTGGATGCCGAACGGCAGCGTCTCGCCCGGCTCCCAGCGCCGTAGTGCGCCGGGAGGATCGGCGGCCCACCATTCCCACCCGGCCAGGACCCGCTGGACGGCCAGCTGGTCCCGGCGGAGCACGGCGACGTCGATGTCGGAGTGCCCGCGGAACTGGTGACCTACCGCGAGTTCGATCGCGTATCCGCCGGCGATCCACCACGGGGCAGGAAAGGCGGCGAAGATCGAAGCCGTTTCGGTCAGGCTTGCGGGTTCCCAGTGGTCCAAGGGGCTGTCGGCCCGTGTCACAGGTCGTTGCCTTCTTCCCGGTCTTCCCGTGTCCGGGCGTCTCTGCGCTGACAGGGCGTAGTCTGCCCCGATGAAGTTCGGACTGCACCTCGGCGGGGTCAATCCCCGGTTATGGAACGAGGTCACGGAGGAGGCCGATCGGCTCGGGTACGAGTCGATCTGGGTACCTGAGCATCTCGTCGTGCCGATCGCCTCGGCGGGCAGCCCGCACCAGAGCTCGGATCATCCGCCGATCCCGTCCAACGTCCCGATCTTCGACGCGCTGGCGCTTCTCAGCCACCTGGCGGCGCGGACGACGCGGATCCTGCTCGGCACGAACGTCTACAACATCGGCCTGCGGCATCCGTTCGTGACGGCGCGGGCGGCGACGACCGTGGACATTCTCTCCGGCGGGCGGCTCGCGCTCGGGATCGGCGCGAGCTGGCTGCGCTCGGAGTGGGAGGCGGTCGGCCTTGACTTCGACCGTCGCGGCCCGCGGGTGGACGAGGCCATCGAGGTGTGCCGTCGGCTGTGGAGCGAGGACGTCGTCGAGCACCACGGCGAGTTCTTCGACTTCGGGGCGGTCGCGTTCGAGCCGAAGCCGGTCCAGCGGCCGGGCCCGGCGCTGCACATCGGTGGGGACGGGCCGGCGGCGCTGCGCCGCGCCGCGACCGTCGGTACCGGCTGGATGCCGATGAACCACAAGTTCGCCGACCTGCCCGGCTCGCTGGCCCGACTCGCTGAGCTGGCCGAGCGCGCGGGGCGCACCACCCCCGTCGAGGTCACGTTCAACGGCGAGGTGAGCCGTCCGTCCGACGTCGCGCCCTACGCCGAGGCCGGCGTCACCCGCCTGATCGTCCGGCCGTGGACCCGTTCCCGCGAGGCGATCGACGGGATGCGACGATTCGCCGACGAGGTCCTCGGCCCGCTCCAGGACACCGACTGACCCGGCGACGGATGGGCGGGGCTGGCCGCCGCGCGGCGAAGTGACGCAGCGAAGTGAGTTGTCGCAGCCTCTCCATATACCGCCGGGACAACTTGCTTCGGACGAGATACCCGAACGGGACCCCCGGGCGAGGCGGCGCCTGCGCGAGGCACGTGCGGCCGGTCGTCTGACGGGTTCGCCACGGGCTGACGGCGCTCTCATTGTCATCAGCCGCCACCGGAAAGGTTCCCGGGAACGGGGCTGGACGGCTGGCCGGGACGTGGAGGCGTGAGGGACGGGTGAGGCGGATGTCCGAGGGAGCTTCCGGCGGCATGACGGCGGACGAGCGGGAGTGGCTGCGGGTCCGGGGCGAGCTGAAACGGCGGCGGCACCCGCTCGCCGTCCTGGCGGCACGGGAGTACCCGCCGGACGCGCGGGTCGCCGGCACGCCGCTGCTGGCGGCACCGGGGTGGATCCCGCCGGAGCCGGTGCCGATCGACTCGGTGGTGATCGATCTCGACCCGGGTCGGGAGCAGCCCGGCGGGCTGACCGGGCGGGAGCCGGTGAGTGAGGGCGTCCGGCCGCTGCGCGCGGATGGCAGCCGTTACGGCGGCTACGCGGCGGCGGTGGCCCACCTGGACCGGCCGGCGCTGTTCGTCGATCTCCCCACCTACCGGCTGTGCGACGCCGACCTGTCACTGCCGGGGGCGCGCGGCACCCTGTCGTTCGGGCTCGGCAGCTATTTCGACGGGCTCGACGTCGGCGAGGCCTGCGCGCACGAGTACGCGGCCGCCACGCAGGGCGCGGAGGGTCTTCCTGTGCGGCGGGCGGTGGGCATGCCCTGGGAGCTTCACCGGCGGCCGGCGAGCATGGCCATCAGCACCCTGACGATCCGCCGGGACCGCCGGACGGGGACGGCGACCGTGCTCCTCCACCGCCGGGACCCGGCGAAGGTGGGTCACGCCGGTGGTCTGCTGCAGGTGGTGCCGGTCGGGGTGTTCCAGCCCTCCGGGCCGGCGGAGTGGAACATCCGCAACGACTTCGACCTGTGGCGGTCGATCACCCGCGAGTACTCCGAGGAGCTGCTGGGCACGGCCGAGGAGTACGGCAGCGACACGCGGCCCATCGACTACGGGCGCTGGCCGTTCGCGGCGGATCTGGCCGCGGCCCGGCAGTCGGGCGCGGTGCGGGTGTCCGTGCTCGGACTCGGTGTGGACCCGCTGACCTTCGCCACCGACCTTCTCACCGTCGCGGTCTTCGACGCGCCGGCCTTCGACGAGCTGTTCGCCGGCCTCGTCGGCACGAACGCGGAGGGCGAGAACCTCGCGCGGTTGGAGGCCTCCAGGCCAGCCGTCCCTGAGCCCGACCGCGCCGGCACCGCCACCGGCCCGCGACCAGAACGCCGGACCCCGGGGATCCCCTTCACCGAGCGGACCGTTGATCGGCTGGTCCACCACGAACCGATGCAGGCCGCCGGCGCCGCCCTCATCGCTCTCGCCTGGCGCCACCGGCGCCACCTGCTGGGCTGACTCCGCCGCTGGGCCGGCGCGCCGAGGCCGGCCGGGCGCTCGGATCGCCGGGTGGGCGCGGAGCTGACCGTCCACCGGGCCGGGCCCGCCTCACCAGCTGGACCCGCCTCACCAGCTGGACTGGCAGCTCACCAACTGGACACGCCGAAGCCGTACGAGGCGCCGCCGGTCGACGAGGAGCCGTCATGCCCGCGCACACGCCGGCGTCCCTGCCCGCTGCCGGGACGTCCGACGGACCAGTCCTCGTCGGCGCCGTCACCGTCGCCGTCACCCGCGTCGGGGCCGTCCCCGCCGGCGTAGTCCCAGCTCGACGACCACGCCTCCGGCTGCCACTCCGAGGACGACGACCACTCCGCGTCGCGGTCGCGGTCGAACGAGCCCCGGCCGGCCGGAAGCGGACGGATGGACGCGACGACGGATCCGATGACCCGCGGGACCACAAGCCAGGCAGTGATGTTGACCCCCAGGACGACGACGAAGATCATTGCGACCAACCACACCCATGCCGACGGCATCGGGACGGCATGCATCAACATCCCCCCGAGGGCGATGCCGAAAACACCGACCGCCGCCACCCTCAACCGCGCCACGATGCCTTCCTACGCCTCGGACGGGGCCGGTGGGGTGGATCGACGCCAAGCCGACAGTGCCACCGAGAGACGGCGCCGCAGGTCAGCGGCACTACGGACCAAAATCGCCAGACCCACGGACAGTGGGCCGACCGGCCGCCTCGCGCCGGGCCGACCGGCCACCCCGCCGCGGGCCGGCCGTGCCCGACCCGCAGCTCAGCGACCACACGGGCCCAGGCCGCCGCATTGGCCGCCGCAGCGGCCGACCACCACTCTCGGGGGTACCGGGGCATGATCGAGGATGCGACTGGGGTGCCACGGGCCGGGGACGGATTGGAACGACCCGGACACCTCAGTCGCGTCCTCAACCTACCTGCTCGATAGCTTTTAGTCACTGATCGATTACAGGCAGTTCTAGACTACACCCTGTTTGCTGCCCCTGTCCCCGTATGGAGTACCCACCTGAACGCGCCGGGCGACCATCAGGAGAGGTTTGGAGACGGGCAGCTGCCGTCCCGGAGAGATCGGTCACGATGACACGTCGAACGGTTCGTCCTTACGCTGTCCGGCGAGGCACTGCCGGGCCGACGCGGCCTGGCGGAATGCCGGGGATGAGAAGGCCGTCCCGCGGCGGCGGGCATGTCCGCGACGAGACGTCTGTCCGGGATCGGACATTGGTTTCGTGATGACAGCCACAGGGTGAGCAGCAGGTTTCCGGCTTAGTCTCATCGCTCATGAGCGGCGCGCCCATCGGGGTGTTCGACAGTGGAGTCGGCGGTCTCACCGTTGCGCGCGCGATCCTGGACCAGCTGCCAGGAGAGTCGCTGCTCTACATCGGCGACACCGCGCACGCCCCCTACGGGCCGCGGCCGATCGCCGAGGTGCGCCGGTACGCCCTCGCCGCACTGGACGAACTCGTCTCCGCTGGTGTGAAACTTCTCGTCATCGCGTGCAATTCCGCGAGCGCGGCATGCCTGCGCGATGCCCGGGAACGCTACGACGTACCGGTGGTCGAGGTCATCGTGCCCGCGACCCGCCGTGCCGTCGCGGCAACACGGAGTGGTCGAGTGGGAGTCATCGGAACGGTCGCCACGATCACCAGCCGGGCCTACGAGGACGCCTTCGCGGCGGCTGCGGGCACCGAGCTGGTCAGCGTGGCGTGCCCGGCCTTCGTCGACTTCGTCGAGCGCGGCATCACGTCCGGCCGGCAGTTGCTGGGACTCACCGAGGCGTATCTGGCACCGTTGCAGGAAGCCGACGTGGACACAGTGATTCTCGGATGCACCCACTATCCACTGTTGACCGGCGTCATCGGTCTCGTCATGGGAGAGGGCGTCACACTGGTGAGCAGCGCCGAGGAGACGGCCAAGGACACCTACCGGGTGCTCGCCCGCGACGGCCTCTTCCGCGACCCCGACCTGCCGCCCCCGGCGCATCGCTTCCTGACCACCGGTGATCCCGCCGCGTTCGCGCGGGTGGGCCGCCGTTTCCTGGGCCCCGAGATCACGGCGGTGAGCATCGCCCCGGCGGCGGCCCCCCGGCAGGCACAGGCGGTGGGACGATGAAACTGACGATCCTGGGCTGTTCCGGCACCTACCCGGGCCCCGCTTCGGCCTGCTCCTCCTACCTGATCGAGGACGAGGGCTTCCGGCTCGTCCTGGACGCCGGCAACGGCTCCATGGGTGAGCTGCAACGGCACTGCGACATCCGGGACGTCGACGCGGTGCTGCTGAGCCACCTGCACGGCGACCACTGCCTCGACCTGGTCGCGACGTCCTACGCCCGGCGCTACCACCCGGAGGGGATGCCGCCCAAGCTCCCGGTGTACGGGCCGATCAACACCCAGGAGCGGCTGTGCGGCGCGTTCGAGCGCTGGCCGGACGACTCCCTGGCCGACATCTACGACTTCCGCACGATCGGTCCCGGCCGCCTGCACGTCGGGCCGTTCGCCATCGACCTGGCCCGGGTCGCGCACCCGATCGAGGCCTACGGGGTGCGGGTGACGGCCGGCGGGAAGACGCTCACCTACTCCGGCGACACCGGGGTGTGCGACCGGCTCGTCCGGCTGGCCCACGACAGCGACCTGTTCCTGTGCGAGGCGTCGTTCCTCGACGGCGAGGACAACCCGCCCGACCTGCACCTGACCGGCAAGGACGCCGGTGAGCACGCGACCCGCGCCGGTGTCGGGCGGCTGGTGCTGACCCACCTCGTGCCCTGGGGCAACGTGGAACGCACCCACGGCGAGGCCGCGGACGCGTTCGACGGCGATCTGACGCTCGCGAGCACCGGCACCTCCTACGAGATCTGACCACGTCTGAACACGTCTGAGCACGCTCGCGGGCCGTCCGGCGCAACCCCGGCCGGCCTGCGCCGATAGGGTCTCCTCCCGTGATCAGAGTCGATGGCAGAACCACGGACCAGCTCCGCGACGTGACGATCGAGCGGGGCTGGCAGGAGCACGCGGAGGGGTCGGCGCTGATCTCCGCCGGCCGGACCAGGGTGCTGTGCGCGGCCTCCGTCACCGAGGGGGTGCCCCGGTGGCGCAAGGGCAGCGGCCTGGGCTGGGTGACGGCCGAGTACTCGATGCTGCCGCGAGCCACGCACACCCGCAACGACCGGGAGTCCGTCCGCGGGCGGATCGGCGGGCGGACCCACGAGATCTCCCGGCTGATCGGGCGCAGCCTGCGGGCCGCGATCGACCTGAAGGCCCTCGGCGAGAACACCATCGCCATCGACTGCGACGTGCTGCTCGCCGACGGCGGCACCCGCACGGCCGCGATCACCGGCGCCTACGTGGCGCTCGCCGACGCCTGCCGGTGGCTGGGACGTCCCGCGGCGATCGTCACCAGTGTCTGCGCGGTCAGCGTCGGCGTGGTCGGCGGCGTGCCCATGCTCGACCTCGCCTACACCGAGGACTCGACCGCCGACACGGACATGAACGTCGTCCGCACCGGCGCGGGTGGCTTCGTCGAGGTCCAGGGGACGGCCGAGGGCACCCCGTTCGAACGGTCGACGCTCGACGAGCTGCTCGACCTCGCCGTGGCCGGCTGCACCCGCCTGACCGAGATCCAGAACGCCGCGCTGGCCGCCCCGCCGGCCGCCGGCCCGCCCGCCCCGGAACGCGCCACTGCCGGCAGTGGCGGGAAGGGCACGGGGTCACGGTGAGCTCGGTGAGCGCGGTGCCGCGCCAGGTCGTGCTCGCCAGCCGCAACGAGGCGAAACTGGCCGAGCTGGGCCGCATCCTCGCCGCGACCGGGCTGGACGTCGACGTCGTCGCGCTGCCCGACGGCCCCGAGGTGCCCGAGACAGGTTCGACCTTCGCCGAGAACGCCCTCATCAAGGCACGCGCCGCCGTGGCCGCTACGGGTCTCGCGGCGATCGCCGACGACTCCGGGCTCACCGTGGACGAGCTCGCCGGGATGCCCGGGGTGCGCTCGGCGCGCTGGTCCGGGATCCGTGACGGAAGCCGGGCCGACCGGGACGCCGCCAACAACGCCCTGCTGCTGGCCCAGCTCGACGACGTCGACGAGGAGCGGCGCGGCGCGGCGTTCGTGTGCGCCGCGGCGCTGGTCACCCCGGACGGCGTCGAGCACGTCGTCTACGGCACCCTGCGGGGGCGGCTGCTCACCCGGGCACGGGGCACGGGGGGCTTCGGCTACGACCCGTTGTTCGTCGCCGAAGGCTCGACCCGGACCAACGCCGAGCTCACAGCGGACGAGAAGGACCTGATCAGCCACCGGGGCCGGGCGCTACGCAGCCTCGCCGCGTTCATCGGCACGCTGGCGCCGCCTCCACGCTGAAACGGCGTGCGACCGCGGCCCCGGGCGGCCCGGCGCCGCGGTCGCACGCCGGCACCGCCCCGCGCCGATGGGCCAGAACGGGCGGGGCGGGGCTCGCGGCTACGCGCTCAGGCCCAGAGCTGCCCCTCGAGCGCGGCCTCGGCCTCGGCGAGCGTGCCGGCGTACGCACCGGTCGACAGGTACTTCCAACCACCGTCGCAGACGATGAAGGCGATGTCGGCCCGCCGTCCCTCCCGCACCGCGCGGTCGGCCTGCGCGAGGGCGGCGTGCAGGATCGCCCCCGTCGAGATCCCGGCGAAGATCCCCTCCTGCTGGACGAGCTCGCGCGTGCGGCGCAGCGCGTCCCGGGGGCCGACCGAGTACCGCGAGGTCAGCACCGAGGCATCGTAGAGTTCCGGGACGAAGCCCTCGTCGATGTTGCGCAGCCCGTAGACGAGCTCGCCGTACCGCGGCTCGGCCGCGACGATCACGACGTCGGGCTTGTGCTCCCGCAGGTAGCGACCGGTACCCATCAGCGTCCCGGTGGTGCCGAGCCCCGCCACGAAATGGGTGATACCCGGCAGGTCCTCCAGGATCTCCGGGCCGGTCGTCTCGTAGTGCGCCTGCGCGTTCGCCGGGTTGCCGTACTGGTAGAGCATCACCCAGTCGGGGTTCTCCGCCGCGAGCCGCTTGGCCACCGCGACCGCCTCGTTCGAGCCGCCGGCCGCCGGGGACGAGACGATCTCGGCCCCCCACATCTGGAGCAGCTGGCGGCGCTCCACGGAGGTGTTCTCCGGCATCACGCAGACCAGCCGGTACCCCTTCTGGCTGCAGACCATCGCCAACGAGATCCCGGTGTTGCCGGACGTGGGCTCGAGGACGGTCGCGCCCGGGGTGAGCAGTCCTCGCTTCTCCCCGTCCGCGATCATCCACAGTGCCGCCCGGTCCTTGATCGAACCGGTGGGGTTGTCCTGTTCCAGCTTCGCCCAGAGTCGGACCTCCGCAGAGGGAGACAACCGAGGCAGTCCGACCAGCGGGGTTCGGCCTACCGAGTCCACCAGGGAGTCGTAACGCATGAGTAGGGACCTGCCGCCCTGATCAGAAGAGCCGGGTAGCCATGCCGGACGAGATCGGCACCCGAGCGCAGCCGCCGGCTAGGTCGTCGACAGCGGAGTCAACGGTGGCGGAGCCACCGGCGACGGCGGGGAGAATAGTCACCTCGCCCAAAGTCGCCGGTACGGTGGCGGAGCCACCGGCGACGGCGGGGAGAATAGTCACCTCGCCCAAAGTCGCCGGTACGGTGGCGGAGCCACCGGCGACGGCGGGGAGAATAGTCACATTGTCGCCGTCGCTGAGCTTGGCGTCGAGGCTGCCCAGGAAGCGGACGTCCTCGTCGTTGACGTAGATGTTGACGAAGCGGTGGAGCTCGCCGTCACCCTCGCCGGAGATCAGCCGCCCGCGCAGCCCGGGGTGCCGGGAGTCGAGGTCGTGGAAGAGCGCCGCGAGCGTGTCGCCCGTGCCCTCGACCAGCTTGGCGCCTCCCGTGTAGCTGCGCAGGATCGTCGGCACACGGACCTGGACTGCCATGGTGCTCCTTCCTCTGGTGCCGCCGGCGGGTCCGCCGCGGCGCGCCGCCCGGCGTGGGCGGTGGTACTGCATCGGTACTGCGTCATCGGTGCTGCAGGCCATCGATACTGCAGGCCATCGGTGCTGCGGGGCGTCGGTCCGCAGGCGTCGGTTCCGCGGGGCCGTCGGTACCGCCCGGCAGGTCACGGGCTCGCGCGACCGGATGCCCTTCGCTCACAGGCATCCCACACCACGCGCGTCCGTCGCCGCCGCTCTATGAGAACGTCACATGGGCGTCAGAGGATTTCCACGGGTTCCTCGGTGACCTCACCGTCCGCGATCCGGAAGGAGCGGAACTCGATCGTCTCCGGATCCCGCGTCGAGGCGAGGACGTAGTGCGCCTCGGGGTACCCCGCGATGGAGATGTCGGTGCGCGACGGGTACGCCTCCGTGGCGGTGTGGGAGTGGTAGATCACGACCGGATCCTCGTCGCGGTCGAACATCTCGTTCCACACCTTGATCTGCTCGGCCGGGTCGAACTCGTAGAAGGTGGGTGAGCGTGCGGCGTTGACCATCGGGATGTGACGCTCCGGCCGATCCGAGCCCTCGGGCCCGGCGATGACGCCGCACGCCTCGTCGGGATGGTCGCGGCGGGCATGGGCGACGATCGCCTCGTAGTGGGTTCGGTCGATGCGCAGCACGCGACAACCGTACGACGCGAACGGGCCGGATCGGGCGTCCATGTGAACACAGACCTGACCACGACCGGCTCGCACCAGGTTACGGCGCCGGGGAACCGCCCCACTTCGGGACCGGATGCACCGATCCGCCCCGGGCCCGGTTCGGGTCAGGGCCCGGGACCGGCCTCGGGCCCTGAACCGGACCGGCCTGGCTCGGCCTAGAGCAGCGCCCGGGTGAGCTCGTCGAGCAGCTCGGTCAGGAACGCGTAGACCGCGGCGATCGGCCGGCGCGGATCCTCGGGCGTGAGATTCTCCAGCTCGGCGGTCGACTCGTCGTCGGTGAGACCGAGCCGCGTGCCGAGCACCAGCCGCAGGTCGTTGAGGACGGTCAGCCAGTCCTGCGCCGCGTCCTCGTCGAGCACCAGGACGGCACCGGGCGCCGGCACGGCCGCCAGCACGCGCCGGGCCGCGTCACGCTTACGGGCCAGGGCCTCGTCGGTGCGCCGGCGCCGGAAGTCCCCGGAGGCCAGCGGGTCGTCCGGGTAGGGGTCGGGCAGCAGCCGCGCGACCGCGGGATCCTCCGGGGGCGGCGGGGCGGTGTCGCGCAGCCCGACAAGCGCCTCCAGCGGATCGTCGACCGGCGGCGCCTCCAGCAACGCGTCGACCTGACCCAACAGCTCGGTGAGCAGGGACGACTCGAGCCGGGGCAGCCGCAGCTCGATCCCGGCCCTGGTGCGCCGGAACCCGTTCACACGCCTCCGCTCCCGATCATCCGCTCCCGATCACGTTCAGCCCGCGACGTTCAGTCCTGGGCGATGGTGGCCCACAGGCCGTAGGTGTGCAGCCGCTCCGCCGCGCCCTCCATCTCCTCCCGGGTGCCGGACGCCACCGTCGCCCGCCCCTTGTGATGGACGTCGAGCATGAGCTTGGTCGCCTTCCGCTCGCTGTACCCGAAGAGCTTGCGGAAGACGTACGTCACGTAGGACATGAGGTTGATCGGGTCGTTCCAGACGATGGTCACCCAGAGGCGATCGTCTTCGGGGGAGTCCTCGACGTCCTCGACGTCAATCGGAGACACGGCAGTGACGGACACGACGTCTATTGTTACGCCTCCCGATCGGGACTTCACGGGGACCGGCCCTGCGTCGCGCACGGTCACAACGGACACCGCTGTGATCTCCGGAACGACGGACACCGTGGTCCCGGCCGCACCAGGCCCGCGCCGCAGGCCCGACCCCGCCCGACACCCGTGATCACCGCCACGCAGCACCGCCAGCCCAGCCCGCCCCGATACCGACAGTCGCCGCGCACCCACCCCCACCCCCAGCGCGGCGCGGCCGGTCCCCGTGGCCCGGGCGCCCGGCGCGGCATCGCCCGGCAGGCGCCGCTCTGAGGGAACAGTTCGGAGGGCTGGAGTCCGGGCACGGCGGGTCGCGATCCCCGTCGCGAAGCAAACAGCGCGGACGGTTCGCGGACCGTGCGGAGCGACCACCTCAGTCGGAGCATGAACCACTCGGAGCGACGGACTCACCCTGAGACCGGAGCAAACGCGCGGAGACGGAGAGCAAACAGGGCGGAGCACCCGGCCCGCGAACACCCCGGCGATGCGAGACCCCGGCGATGAGCCCGGGTCGCGAACCTCCTGATGCCAGGTCCCGGGGAAACACCCGGCCCGCAAGCCCGGACCCTCATGCACGCCAGGACAGGGAGCTCCGGCGACCCCGAAGGCGCCGGAACCGACTGGATCGGCTGTTGGTGGGCGTCTAGACCGAGCGGCGGAGTAGCGGGGGGTGTAGGGCGGTCGCGGAGCCGAGGCGGTAGAGCTCGGCTGGGCGGCCGCCGCCGCGTGGGGAGGCCCGCTGGCCGACCGCGACGACGAAGCCCGGGGTGGAGAGCACCTTGCGCCGGAAGTTGGGCGGGTCCAGGACCACGCCCCAGGCAGCCTCGTACACCCGGCGCAGGTCGGCCAGGGTGAACGGCTCCTCGCAGAAGGCGGCCGCCAGCGACGTGTACTCGAGTTTGCCGCGCGCCCGCTCGACTCCGTCCGAGACGATCTGCGGATGGTCGAAGGCCAGGGTAGGACCGTCCGGGGAGCCCAGGTCCTCGACCGGCCACCAGCGGGCCTGCGGTCCGTCCCCGCTCGCGGTGGGCTGCGGGAGGTTCGGCAGCAGGGCCAGGTAGGCGACGCTGACGACCCGGGTCCGCGGGTCCCGGGTCGGGCAGCCGTAGGTGCGCAGCTGCTCGAGGTGGCCGGCGGTGGTCACCCCGGTCTCCTCGGCGAGCTGGCGCAGCGCGGAGGAGTCGAGGTCCTCGTCCGGGCCGACGAAGCCGCCGGGCAGCGCCCAGCAACCGCGGAACGGCTCACTGTCGCGCTGGATGACAAGGACGCACAGCCGTCCGGCGCGCAGGGTCAGCAGGACGACGTCGACGCTGACGGCGACGGCCGGTATCCGGGCCTGGTCGCCGCCAGTCGCGCCGGACGTCACGTTCGCCGACGAGACGGAGGCCACCGGTCAAGTCTGGCCGTCCGCCCCGGCACCCGCGCCGGCACCCCTCTCCCCGACAGGCGTGCCGGCGCGCCCCTGTCCGCGGTGCCCGCGGCTTCACCGGTCAGGAAGAGGTCCGCGGCTCCGCCGCTGCGACCACGACCGGCAGGCACGGACGTCCGAAGGAGACCTCGCGCGCGCCGGCCGGTAGGGACTCCAGGGCGAGCCGGTGGTGCTCCCGGGCCCGGGCGACTCCGGCCGCGCCGACGAGCGTGTCCGCGACGAGCTGGCCGCCACGCATCAGGGGGACGAGGAGATGACGGTCCCGGCGACCCACAGCCCCGTCCAGCGCCTCTCCGCCAGGTACGCGGGCAGCGGACGCACCGGCGGCGGGCCGCGGGGCGGCGGAGCGGTCGAGGGGTGCTCTGGGGATGACCAGGTCGGCGACGGCCAGTCCGTCCGGGCCCAGGCGGCGCAGGACGTCCTTGCGCCCGCCGCGGCTGCGCTTGCCCACAGAAGTCTTGACGACCGGCTCACCGTCGACCTCGACGAGTTTGTAGACGAAGCCGGCGGTGGGTGCGCCCGACCCGGTCACCAGGCTGGTGCCCACGCCGTAGCCGTCGACGGGGGCCGAGGCCAGGCGGGCGATCGAGTGCTCGTCGAGGTCGCCGGTGACGATGATCCGGGTGGACTCGGCGCCGAGCTGGTCGAGCTGGGTGCGGGCCGCCCGGGCGCCGCCGGCGAGGTCCCCGCTGTCGATGCGGATCGCCCCGAGCTCGCTGCCCGCCGCGGCCACGGCGTTGGCGATCCCGGTCGGGATGTCGTAGGTGTCCACCAGCAGGGTCGTGCCGGCGCCGAGTGCCGCGACCTGGGCCGCGAACGCCGCCGCCTCGTCGTGGTGCGCGAGGGTGAAGGCGTGCGCGCTCGTGCCTGCGCTGGGCACGCCGTAGCGGCGCGCCGCCTCCAGGTTGGACGTCGCGGTGAAGCCGACGAGGCAGGCGGCCCGCGCGGCGGCGACCGCGGCCTGCTCGTGGGTGCGCCGGCCACCCATCTCTATGCACGGCCGGTCGCCGGCGGCGGCGACCATGCGGCTGCCGGCGGCGGCGATGGCGCTGTCGTGGTTGAGCACCGACAGGACGAGGGTCTCCAGCAGGACGCACTCGGCGAACGTGCCCTCCACCACGAGGACGGGGGTGTCGGGCAGGAAGGGCTCGCCCTCGGCGAACCCGTCGACGTCGCCACGGAACTGGTAGGAGGCCAGCCAGTCGGCCGTGTCGGGATCCACGACGCCGGTCGCGGACAGGTGGTCGATCTCGGCCGGGCCGAACCGGAAGTCGGCGAGCGCGGCGAGCAGGCGCCCGGTGCCGGCCATGACTCCGAAGCGACGGCCGGCGGGCAGGGACCGGGTGAAGACCTCGAAGACCGCTCTGCGTTCGGCCGCGCCGGAGCGCAGAGCCGCCCGCAGCATGGTCAACTCGTAGTGATCGGTCAGAAGCGCCGTGGACATCCGGAACAGGGTAGGGACGACAGGCTTCCGGTGCACCACATCGGACGAACCCGCGGGCCGCGGCGGGTGGCCGGTCACGGCCCGGGTGGCGGCGGTCGCGGGGGCGGGTGGCGGCACGTGACGGGCAGGAACACGTGCGCGGGGCCTAGGGACGAGGGTGGGGTAGCCCTCTGGGTGGCCGCGGGGTAGTCCATCAGGCCCGGCGGGGTGGTCCGCCGACAGGGGGTCGGGTAGTCCTCGGGTGCGTGGCCGGGCCGATGGCGGTGCGGCCGGCCGGGCGAGCACCCCTACGCCGTCGAGCGGCTGACCCGGGCTGCCGAGCGCGGGGCCTTGTGTACCCCGGTGGGCAGGTGGGTATGCCTGAGAGCGGCCCCGAACACCTAAGAGGCTATGTGATTCACATCACGCCTCCTACTTACTCAGCGTAATCAAGAACGCCCGAGCAGGGGCTCCGTGATCGACGCCAGGACACGGAATCCGCCCGTTACGCGCGACATCGCGAGTACCCACCCCGTTACTGTCCCGAGAACCCCTCGACCATGAGATCGTCCTGGGCGTGGATCGTAGCTATGCCGGGGTTTTCCTCGTTGTCGTCGGCGGCGCGCTGCTTGCGCTTCTGGTGATCGGCGGGCGCGCGGGGCGCGGCCTGCTCCGCGACGCGTGGGGGCGAATGGGCCTGCTGCGCTGGGTCTTTGCGTTGATCGTCGTGGTCGTCTTCCTTGATCTGGCGGACGGGATCCCGAACCGGTGATCGCTGACGAGCGCTTCGGGGGCGGCAAGAAGTGCCCCCGGTGGCCAAGATGTGCTCCCCCGAGATTTCCCGGCGGACGCCCGCCGAGACGGCGGAACGTCGCGCTACGAGTTCGCCATGTCCCCGAGCCATTGACAGCAAGTACATACGGCGTCGCGGTCAGCTATAAAACTCGGCTAATAGACACAGTTCGATTTATGTGTGTGCGCTCCTAGATGCCCGACTCGTTATGCTCACTTCGCGTTACTCCGACGCCGGACGAGAGGACAGCGGGTGACTGGACAAACCTGGCTGTGGACCCCCCCGCGACCAACTCCAACAAGCGTTGGAATTGGATCGCTGCTACGGGCGTACCGGCAGGCCCATGGCCTGACCCAGCAGCAACTCGCCGATCTCCTCGGCTTCGACCAGTCCTATGTGTCGAAGGTCGAGAGCGGGCGGCGGGCGATCCACGACATCTCCACGCTGCGCCACATCGCACGCAACCTCGGTCTGTCACCCGAGGACGTCGGACTCGCCCCGGGCGGTCTGGCCGACCGGCGTCGTGAGCCACCGCGCGGCTCCGCGGTCGAGAAGGTCGCCGGCAGCCAGCGCGCCTGGCGGCTGACCCGGGACCACCTGAACCACCACCGGATCAGCCTGGCCCGCGCCGCGGCCCGGCTCTACCCGGAGGCCTACCGTCTCGGCAACGGGCTGCTGGCCCGTCCCGGCTGGGTGTGGGACACCCCGGTGGACATCAACGACATCGGCCTGCGCTGGGAGCAGTCGGCGGGCGAGCCGGCGATCACCGGCGCCGAGCCGGAGGCCGACGCCACCCGCCCGCTGGTCGGCGACGGCGGCGCGCAGTCGCGTTACCAGCGCTACACCCGGGCGATGCGCGACCTCGACCGGCCGACCCTGTTCGAGAACCGGCTCAGCTTCCGGCTGCTGGACGTCGCCGAGGCCGAGGGTGCCCCCCCTACCCTCACCTTCGGCCACACCACCTACTTCGACGCCGTCGACGTCTGCGAGACCGTGGCGCACGAGACCGCGGCGGCGATGATGGGCGGCGAGCTCGCCTGGCCCGCGCTGCCGTTCCGGCGCCGCATCGGCGATCCGTTCGACCTCGCCGGGCGGGTCGCGCTGCCCTCCATCAACACCCTGACGATCCGGCTCGACCGGGGCAGCGCCAGCTTCGTCCTGCACCGGCGCAGCGCCGGCTCGGTGGCGACGGCGGGCGGGGTGTACCACGTGCTGCCCGCGGGGGTGTTCCAGCCGTCCGGGATCACCCCGTTCCACCACGAGGCCGACTTCGACCTGTGGCGCAACGTCATGCGCGAGCTCAGCGAGGAACTGCTGGGTAACGCCGAGCACGACGGCAGCTCGTCCCGGCCGATCGACTACGACACCGACGAGCCGTTCCGCTCCTTCGAGCAGGCGCGCCGCGCGGGCACGCTGCGGGTCTTCTGCTTCGGCATGGGCCTCGACGCGCTCACCCTGTTCGGCGAGATCCTCACCGTCCTGGTCGTGGAGGCCGACACGTTCGACACGCTGTTCGCCGACATGGTCCGGACGAACGCCGAGGGGTCGGTCGTCTCGACGGGGCCGGGCCGGCAGGCGCACGAGGGGATCCCGTTCACCCAGGCCTCCCTGCGCCGGCTCGTCGACACCGAGCCGCTCGCTCCCTCCGCCGCCGCCTGCCTGGAGCTCGCCTGGCGCCACCGGGAGACCCTCCTGCCCGGGTTGCGCATGCGGGCATCGGTCTGATCAGGCCGCTGTGCGCATCCTCGTCACCGGCGCGTCCGGGTTCGTCGGCGGCGTCACCGCCGACCTGCTCTCGGCCGCCGGCCACCAGGTGACCGCGCTCGTCCGGGACGCGACGGCCCGGACGAGGCTGTCGAGGGTGATCGAGGTGGTCCAGGCCGACCTGCTCGAACCACGCCAGCTCGCCGCGGCGGGCGTCAGCCGCGGGTTCGACGGGGTGTGCCACCTCGCCGCTCTGACCAGGGTGCGGGAGTCCCGCGAGACGCCGCTGCGGTACTTCGCGGCGAACGTCACGGGCACGACCAACCTGCTGGCGGCCCTCGACGCGGGCACCCGGGCCACCGGGGTGGCCCCGCGGTTCGTCTTCGGCTCGAGCTGCGCCGTCTACGGGGACACGGGTACCTCACCGATCCCGGAGACACGCGCACCCGCGCCGACGAATCCCTACGGCGCCTCGAAACTCGCCGCGGAGCAGGCGGTGGCCTACCAGGCCGCCACCGGGCGGCTGGGCGCCGTCGTGCTGCGCTCGTTCAACGTCGCGGGGGCGGTCGGCTCGCACGCCGACCGGGACAGCAGCCGGATCATCCCGGCCGCGCTCGGCGTCGCAACGGGCCGGCGCGACGCCTTCCGGGTGAACGGTGACGGCGCGTCGATCCGCGAGTACGTCCACGTCGTCGACATGGCGCGGGCGTACCTGACCGCGCTGCGGGCGACCGTGCCGGGCCGCTGCACCGTCTACAACGTCGGCAGCGGCCTCGGCGTGAGCGTCACCGACGTGCTGCGGACGGTGGAGAGCGTGACGGGCCGGGACGTGCCGCGGGTGACCCTGCCCCCGGTGCCCGAACCCAGAGCGCTCATCGCCGACAGCCGCCGGATCCGGGCCGACCTGGGCTGGACCTCTCCGTCCTCGACCATCGAGAAGATCGTCGCGGATGCCTGGCGCTCGACGGCGGTGCCCGAGCCGGTCGCGGCGCGGCGCGGCGACGTCCCGATCGTCTCGTGACGGCGGTGTCCGTCGGACCGTCAGCGATTTCGGCGGGGCTTTCGCCGGTATGCCCGATCGGCTCCGGGCCGGCGTGACACGATGACTGCGGCCGAAGCCCGGCCGATGCCGGTCCAGGCACCGGCCGCAGCGCAGGGAGTTACGTGACCGCGAGCGGGAGAGGACGGTCCGGGCTACGGGCCGTCCCCGGCCGGAGAGGGGAGCAGGTGAGCCGTCCCTTCCATGTCTACGACTACGAGGGTGAGCACCTCGGGTCGTTCGCGACCTGGGACCTGGCGCACGAATGGGCGCACCTGCAGGCGATGCTGAACGGCGTGCCCACGCCGCTTCAGGTCGAGGACAGGTCGACCACCGGCCGGCGCCGGGTGTGGGCGGACCGCTGCGAGCCGCTCGACGGCCCGATGGGCGGTGGCGCCCTCGGCGGCGGCCTGCTCGACGACGACCTGACCGGTGGCGACGTGCTCGCCGGGGGGCCGTGCTCGGCGGCGGCCACCCCGGTGTTCGCGCCGCCGCTCCCGCGCCAGCCCAGCGAGCCCGCCGACAGCGGTCTCGCCGAGGCCGGTCTCGCCGAGGCCGGTCTCGCTGAGGCCGGTCTCGCCGAGGGCTGAGGCTCACCGGGCTCACACCAGCCCGGTCCCCGGCCGGCACTTTCGGGCCATCTCCACCAACGGTCACGCATGGGTCGCCGTCCGCCCGGAAAAAAACACCGGACGGACGGTGACCGGTTGCCGACAGATGTCTGGTGGGTAGGCCTCGATAAGGCGGATTGAAGTGGGACATATCCTCCCAGGGTGGTATCCGCGTGGATGCCGCGTGCCCGCCAACACCTGGCCGGGAACTGCCCTCGCCCAACCTGACACTCCACCTGGTGAGCTCCGCGCACTAATCTGGCGGCTGTCGTCGGGGATTCACAGCGAGGCACGCTGGACGTGCCCCGCGGCGCGTCATGGCGACGGGCACAGCCGACACGCTCCTTGGGGGAGACGAAGTGGACGAGCAGACCGCAGCCGCCGCCGGAGCGCGACCTACGTCGCGCCTCGTCGTCGATGTCGTGCGAGCGCTGCGGGGGTGGGTGGTCGCGGCGGCGGGCGGAGTCCTGCTACTGGGGTGCTACCTGGGGGTCTCCAAGGAGACCGACGTGGCCTACCAGCTGCCGTACGTCGTGTCCGGCGGTTTCGGCGGGCTTGCGCTCGTCCTTGTGGGCAGCGCCCTGCTGATCGCCGACCGGGTCGACGCGACGCAGGCCGCGCAGAACCGGCTCGCCGGCCAGGTCGACGACCTGCACACGCTGATCATCGCGGCCGCCGCCAGCGGCGCGGCGAACGGGGAGCACACCGGCGCAGGCGGCCACCCCGGTCAGCCCGCCATGTCGAACCACACCGGCGCCACCGAGATCAGCACCGCCGCGCCCGGCCAGCGGTACTGAGCGGGCCCGGGGCGACACCATGGGCACTGAAACCATGGGCACCGACACCATGGGCACCGTCGACACCCTTCCCGGGGTGACCGGATGACCAGTATCGATCTTGCTCTCGCCGGCATCTCCATCGGGGCCATCGCGGCCCTCTCCGGCATCGGGCTGCTGGTCACCTACCGCACCAACGGCGTTCTCAACCTCGCGCAGGGCGGAATCGCGACCCTGGTCGCGTACGTGTTCCGCGAGATGGTCGTCGAGTGGGACCTGCCGATCTGGCTGGCCGCGGTGATCGCCCTCGGCATCCTCTCCCCCGGCATCGGGCTTCTACTCGAACGGCTCGTGTTCCGCCCGCTCGCCCGTCGACGCGCCTCCGCCGCCGAGTCGCTGGTCGCAAGCCTCGGCGTCCTGGTCCTCACGCTCGGCATGACGGCCGGCATCTGGGGCCTGGGCTCCCGCAGCGACGCGCCGAGCATCTTCCCGAACGAGTCGGTCACGATCTTCGGTGACACCCGCATCGGCGTCGACGCCCTGGCCGAGCTGGCCATGGTCGTCGCGTTCTGCATCGTGCTCGGGCTCATCGCGGCGAAGACGAAGTTCGGCCGCCAGATCCGGGCCGTCGTCGACGACCGCCAGCTCGCCGAGCTCTCCGGCGTGCCCGCCGACCGGGTCGCCGCGGCCGGGTGGGCGCTGGGCACCACGATGGCCGGCCTCACCGGCATCCTGCTGGCGCCCCGGTTCCAGCTCAACCCGTACGGGCTGACCCTGCTCGTCCTGGAGACGTTCGCCGTCGTCGTGGCCGCCCGGCTGTCGAGCATGCCGGTGGCGGTGCTGACCGCGCTGGGCATCGCCGTCCTGCAGAGCGAGCTCAAGCAGTTCACCCTCGAGGGTGACGCCGGCCAGATCCTCATCGTTCTGCAGTCCAACCTGTTCATCTTCGCGCTGCTGGTGCTGCTGCTCGTGGTACCCAAGCTGCGCGAGCTGGGCAACGGCGACTCCGGCTCGACCGGGAGCTTCTCCAGCCGGGGCGCTCCCCCCGCCGGCCCGGTCAGCCGGCACGAGGCCCGGCGCGACATCCTCGGCAAGCTCGGCGGTGCCGCGCTGCTACTGGCCCCGCTGACCTTCGCCCCGGCCGACCTGCGCTCGGCGTTCATGGTGCCCGCCCTGGCCCTGATCTTCCTCTCGCTGGTGATCCTCACCGGCTACAGCGGCCAGCTCTCCCTCGGCGTCGCCGGCTACGCGGGCCTGGGCGCCCTGCTCACCCTCAAGCTCGCCAACGGCGATCTGTTCGGCATCCCGGCGATCCCCGGCATGTGGGCGATGTTCCTGGGCGCGCTGCTGGTCGCGCCGATCGGGCTGATCACCGGATGGCCGGCGATCCGTCGGCGCGGGCTGACCCTCGCGCTGACGACCTTCGCGGTCGGCGCGGTCGTGAGCCGCTTCGTCTTCGAGCAGCCGACCTTCGCGACCGGACTGTACGTCGACCCGCTGACGTTCTTCGGCTCCGAACTGACCGACGAGGCCTTCTACATCTTCGAGCTGGTCTGCCTGGCCGTCGGCCTGCTGGTTGTGCGCAACCTGCACCACGGCCGGCTCGGCCGGGCCCTGCTCGCCGTCCGCGACCACACCGAGGGCGCCGCGGCGGTCGGGGTGGACGTCCGCAACCTCAAACTGCTCGCGTTCACCGTCTCCTCGGTCGTGGCCGGCCTCGGCGGCGGGCTGTTGACCTTCAGCTCCTCCTCGTTCGCGGCGGACGACTTCGCGCCGCTGCAGAGCCTGCTGTGGTTCACCGCCGTGATCGTCTTCGGTGCCGACAGCGCCGCCGGGGCGATCATCGCGGCGGCGTTCATCGTCACCATCGACGTGCTGGCCCCGGCCGGCTCGTCGATCCTCGCGGTCGGCATCCTCGCCCTGGCGCTGGGCTGGATGCCCGGCGGCCTCGCGTCCGCGGTCCGGGCCGGCTTCGCGCTGGTCGCCCGCACGCTGGCCGACGAGTTCGTCCCCGCGCCGCAGCCCACCCGCCATGCCAGCGCCCGTCTCGCCGCGGGCGGCGCCGCGGGCCACGTGCCCGGTGTCCCGGGCGCCGGCGGCGGAGCGGCTCTCGGCGAGCTGCGGATCGTGCTGCCGCCGGGAGCACCGGCACCGACCGCCTTCGGCGCGGCGCTGCTGAGCGCGGTCGCCGCACACGCCGCCCGCACCGGGCTGAGCCTGGACGCGCTGCCGAGCGCCCGCACGGCGGCGGACGACTCCACAGACGGCCGGGAGCTGGTCGGGCACCGACCGCACCTGCCCGGATACCCGGTCGAGAGAGGCGCGTCATGAGCCGCGACGATCTGCGGGCCCGTGGCCTGGTCCGCCGCTACGGCGGGCTGACGGCCGTCGAGCATGTCGACATGGACGTGCCCAGCGGCCAGGTCACCGGCCTCATCGGCCCGAACGGCGCCGGCAAGTCCACCCTGTTCAGCCTGCTCACCGGCGTCGAGCAGCCCGACGAGGGCCGCGTGCACCTCGGCCGGCGCGACATCACCAAGATGCGCCCGGACGCCCGCTCCCGGCGCGGCCTGGTGCAGACCTTCCAGGTGCCCTCGCTGTTCCCGAGCCTCACCGTCGCCGACAACCTGCTCGTCGCCGCGGAGAACCGGCGCCGCGACTACGCGGGCGGCCTGCTCGGGATGGGCTCACGCGGCCGGGGGAACACGCTCGGGGTCGTCGAGGAGGTCCTGGGCTCACTCGGGCTCGAGGACATCCGCGGGACCGTCGCCGGAACGCTGCCCACTGGCGCGCTGCGGCTCGTCGAGTTCGCCCGCGCGCTGTGCGCCCGTCCCGACGTGCTGCTGCTGGACGAGCCGGCGAGCGGGCTCGACGCCGCCGAGACCGAGAAGCTGTCGGTGCTGGTCCGCCGGATCGCCGACGACGGCGTGGCGATCCTGCTCGTCGACCACGACGTGGACCTGGTGTTCCGCGTCGTCGACCGGGTCTACGCGATGGTCGGCGGCCGCGTGGTCGCCGAGGGCGCACCGGAGACGGTCCGCGACGACCCGACCGTCCGCTCGGTGTACCTGGCGCAGGGGCCGCTGACCTCGCAGGCGACGACCTCCCTCGGGCCGGGCGTCGCCGCGGCCGGTTCGCCGGCGGCCGGCTCCCAGGCCATGTCTTCGGCCGGGCGATGATCCGCCCGCCGCACCACTACCGCGCCCTCCTGGAGAACCGGTGACCTCCCACAGCGACCCCGACCGGTACGGGCAACACGGGCAGCTCGGCGGCGTCGGCCGGTTCGAGCCCGCCGGCCCGCCCGCGCAGCGCGGCCCGCAGTCCGGCCCGTCCGCCGGCATCGGACAGCAGGCCGACGCGGGTGAGCTGCCGGCTGACGGTGAGCTGCCGGCCGTCGAGCTGAGGCTGGAGAACGCACGGGCCGGGTACCGGACCATCGAGGTGCTGCACGGCATCACCATGGCGATTCCCTCTGGCGCGGTGACGGCGCTGCTCGGCGCGAACGGCGCGGGCAAGAGCACGACCCTGCGGGTCATCGCCGGGCTCATCCCCCTGCGCAGCGGCACGCTCTCCTGGCGCGACGAGCAGATCACGAAGATGACCACGGTGAACCGGGCGCGGCGCGGGCTGATGCTGGTCCCGGACGAGCGCGCCGTGTTCGCGACGCTGTCCGTCCGCGACAACCTGCAGATCATCGCCGAGGCGAGCGGGAACCCGGACATCTCGCCCGCTCTGGATGCCTTCCCCCGGCTCCGGGAGCGGCTGGGCCAGCGGGCCGGATCGATGTCGGGCGGTGAGCGCCGGATGCTGGCGCTGGCCCGCGCCCTGCTGGCGCGCCCGTCCGTGCTCATGGTGGACGAGCTGTCGCTCGGCCTGTCCCCGAAGGTCGCCAGCGAGCTGTTCGCCTGGCTGGGCACGGTCGCCGACGCCGGCACGACCGTGATCCTGGCCGACCAGTACACCGAGGAGGCGCTCGCCCTCGCCGACATGGTGTACGTGCTGCACCGTGGTGAGGTCACCTTCGCCGGCACACCGGCGGAACTCGGCGCGAGCGAACTGCTCGCCGCCGGCGCCTGATCCTCTTCTGACCCTGCCGACCCTGCCGGTTCTGCCGGCTCTCCGGGTGCGGGTCCGGGGCCGTCCGGAGTGCTTCCGGACGGCCCCGGCCGGCGTCAGGCCGCCGGGTACGGCAGGTTGCGCACCGTGAAGCAGGTGCTGTTCAAGGCACCGCTCTGGGTGACCCAACCGCCCTTGCCGCCGTTCGCCGAATCCTGCCAGCGGGCGACGTTCACGCAGTTCTTCGACTCCGCCGGCGCCTGGGCCAGCTTGCTGAAGCCGCGCGGGATGAGCAGCCCGTCACCGTCGTAGGGCTCGGAGCGGTTCATGAACTTCTCGACGCACGCACGGGTCAGATCCGCCCCGCAGGACTCCATCGCGTCGCCCAGCCACTGCGCCGAGGCGTAGCCCTCGAGCATCCACTGGTTCATCTTCGCGACGCGGTCCGCCGGCACGTGCGCCGCCACCGCGTCCCGGAACGCCTTGACCGCGGGGATCGACTCGTCGGAGAAGGTCGCCGACGTGCTGGTCGCGAAGATGGTGTTCCGGCACTGCGGCGAGTTCGCGTAGATCTGCGCGATGTTGCCCGCCATGCCCTGCGCGGTGGTCACCTTCGCCTGCACGGTCAGGTCCTGGCGCTGCATCGCCTGGCAGAGCTGGCTGTTGCCACCGTCGTCCATCGCGTCGAAGACGACCTGGGCGCCGCGCCGCTTCATGTCCTGCACGGCGGCGTCCCAGTTCGGCGCGCCGAGGTTGATCTGCTCCTCGATGACCTCGTAACCCTCGGCGCGCAGGCCGTCGGCGATCGAGGTCGCGTAGCGCTGTGACGGGGCGACGTTGTAGTAGACGACACCGGCCACCCGGGCGCCGAGCTTCTCCTTGAACCAGCGGTAGTTCTCGGTGCCCGCGTACAGCGTCCCGTCGAAGCCCGGCCGGCGGCCGTCCCGCGGGTAGTAGCTGCCGTAGATCGAGTACAGGTGCGGGTACTGGTCGTACGCCGCGGACACCGGCTGGCCGCCGATGTCCGGCACACCCTTCGAGTTCACGTACTGGGCGCCGGCGTAGTCGAAGGCCGTCACCCCGGCGAGCGCGAACACCTCGTCGTCGTCGATCAGCTGGCGCACGCAGGCGACGTTGCCGTCGCCGGAGCCCTTGTCGTCGCAGTCGACCACGTCGATCTTGCGACCGTTGATCCCGCCGCGCGCGTTGAGCGCCTCGAAGTAGGCGGTCGCGCCGTAGAGCGAGGCGGAGAACGTGTCAGGGCCGAGGCCGCTACTCAGCCCCGCGATGACACCCACCTTGATCTCGGTCGGCGACACCCCGGTGTCGGATGCGGTGTTGGTCGACGTGCCACCGGTCGGCGCGTTGTCGGACGAACCGGAATCACTCGCGCGGCTACCGCAGGCAACAAGAGCCAACGACGACAGCACGACGGCAGCGACGAGCGATCTCGCTCGCATGAACATGCACTCCTCATGATTGGTGGATGACGCTCGCGCACAACGAGCTCCGCACGGACCCCGCGCGTCAGGCTACCGACAGCGAACATGTCGCCACCGGCAGCAAACTGCTTGTCATCCGGTGCCGCGCACGAACAGCCGGCGCCACCACGTTCGCCGAACCGCGGGCGCGGTCGGGCCGGCCTGTGCCACCGGATCCGCTCCGGACGACGGGTTCTCCCCCTCCGCGGGATCGGCCGCGGCGGGTTCCTGGACGGCATGCGCGGACCGGTCGTCCACGGGCGCGTCCCCGGCGGCAAGGCCAGGACCCGCCGCCATGTCAGGCCGCGAACGATCAGTCCGCGGCGATGAAGCCTGCGCGTCTCCGGTGGACGGGGTGGCGAAAGCGAGGACCTCGGGCTCCGTCTGGGCCACGCGTGGCGACGGCACCGCGGCCGCCGCCACGCTGGTGATCGCCGCGACCGCCTCGTCCAGCGCCGCCATCGCCTTACCCAGCGCCGCGACGGGATCCTCGTCCCGTGCCACGGCGCCCGCCGCGATCACGTCGGTGGCACCGTTCAGGCCTGTGACGGGCGCGTCGTTCGCGACGGGCGCGCCGTCGGCCGCGGTGAGACCGGTCGCGTGCGCTCCGAGCTCGACGGGACGGGCAACCACCGGCTCGGTGACCTCGACAACCGGCGCGACCTCGTCGATCATCACCGGTATGGTCACCACCGCCGCGACCACTTCAGCCGGACCTGTGACCTCCACCTCGGCGGCAGCATCGACCGCGACCTCGGCGACCTCGACCTCGACCTCGGCGTCGGCGTCGGCGTCGGCAGCGTGAGCCTCGACAGCACCGACTTCTTCAGCGGCTGTCTCGACCTCAACAGCCTCAACCTGCGCAGCGTGGACCTCGACAGCGTCGGCTTCATCCGAGGCCGCCTCGTTCAAGGCCGCCCCGTTCGAGGCCGCCCCGTTCGAGGCCGCCCCGTCCGCGTCGACCGCTGAGGCTTCGGCCGGCGCCGGCTCCGCGGGGACCACTGGCTCCGCCAATTCCGCGGATGCCGTCGGCACCACGGCTTCGGTCACCGGCGGCACGGTCACCGGCGGCACGGCCAGCGGAGCTTCGGCCACAGGCGGCTCCGTCGACGGCACCTCGACGTCGGGCTCCGCCACGGCCGCCACCGGGCCTGGCGTCTCGGTCACGGCTGCCGGTGCCGCGACGTCCATGACCGGCTCGGGCTCAGCGACCAGCTCGGGCTCAGCGACCAGCTCAGGCTCGGCGACTGGGTCGAGCGCGGCGACCGGTTCGGGCTCGGCAGGCGGATCGGCGGCGGCGACCGCGGCCGGCGCGGGGTTCGGCGGATCGAGGGGCGGGGCGGGCTCCGGCGCGGGTGTGGGCGGGCCGGTTCGCTCGGGTGTCGCGGCATTCTCGGGGACGTCCACGAGACGATTGACGATCAGCCCGCCAGGACCCGGCGATCGGTCCAACCGGCCCTGCGCAGCGAGCCGGCGGCACACCTGGTTCACCGTTGCGCGATTGGCGCTGATCGCCGCGGCCAGACTGCCGTCGTCCAGACCGTCGGGAATGCGCGCGAGCTGCCCGAGAATCCGCTCAGCAACAGTAGCCACATTTGGGGACGCTATACGGTATTGCCGCGGCTTCCGTCAGCGGGGGTGGGCGACCGGCCGGGCTACTCGTCGGATGACCCGGTTAGCCCACTCGCTCCCGGGAAGGGCCATGGTCAGAGACTGCGCGGGTGGCGACCGGCCACCCACGCTCCGCCGTTCATGGAGCAGCCGTTCACGGAACAACTCGGCCGTTCACGCCGGAACAGGAGGCAGCGATGACATGGCCCGCCTCGGACCCCGAACAGCCCGACCGGGACGTCCGCGATCCCATGGACGGCAACAGCCCGCTGGAACGAGCCGAGATCACCGACAGCGACGACCTCGGATCCACGGACGCCGGACTCGATCCCCTCGACGACAGCTGGGATCCACCGGACCGGCCGAGTAGGCTGATCAGCAATCCGATCACCCCGCGGGAAGAACGCGCCTCGTCCTTCGACCGGCAGCTCGCCGCCGAGATCCCGGACCCGGATCCCTACGCCGAGGCCGAAAGGAACGGCTCCGGCTCGGCAGACGGTCCCGATATCTACCCCGATGGACCATCCGGCGATTCCGAGTTCGACGACTCGGGGCTCGATCAGGTCGTGGAGAGCACCGACGGCGCCCATCGCGCGCACACGCCGACCGACCACGAGGCGTGGCGACGCACCGCGGAAGAGGACGCGCTCCACCTCGATCCCCGTTCCTGAGCCCGGGCGTTACCGCATCGACGTTCCGGACGTCCGTTCACACGCCGATACCGCCCGGATGTTCCCAAGCTCGCTACCCGGAGGACGTTCCCGCGCCGCGCCACCCCCGATCAATCACCTGCCGCCCAACAGCACTCCATCCGCAGGCGCTCGACATCCCGTGGATTACGGGGCGGCCGGTCGCATCCCGCGCCGGGGTGAGACTGTCGTTCCCGCCCGGTACGCACCACGGCGGGCCGGGAGATCTGGGGGTGAGCATGGCGGACAGTGGTCGTCGGGGCGGACAGATCGAAATGGTCGGGCTGAGCCGACGGTTCGGGGACGTGGCTGCCGTTGACGGCGTCGATCTGACGGTCCGGGCGGGCGAGTACTTCTGCCTTCTCGGTCCGTCCGGATGCGGCAAGACCACGGCCCTCCGGCTGATCTCGGGACTCGACGAACCGTCGTCCGGGCATGTTCGTCTTGACGGCGAGGACCTCGCCGACATGCCGGCCCACCGCCGCCCCGTCAGCGCGGTCTTCGGCGGCTACGCCCTGTTCCCCTTCCTGGACGTCGCCGCGAACGTCGCCTTCGGCCTGCGGCACGCGCGGGGCGTCACCATGCCGGGCCGGGCCGAGACCTCGGCGCGGGTCCGCTCCGCCCTCGCCGTCGTCCAGATGTCGGAGTACGCCCGCCGCCGCCCGCCCCAGCTCTCCGCCGAGCAGCAGCAACGGGTCGTGCTGGCCCGGGCGCTGGTGCTGCGCCCCAGGGTGCTGCTGCTGGACGACCCCCTCGGCTCCCAGGACGAACGGCTGCGCCGCGCCCTGCGCGACGAGCTCAAGGCGTTGCAACGACAGGTCGGGGTGACCGTGCTGCACGCCACCGTCGACCGGGAGGAGGCCCTGGCGCTGTCCGACCGCCTGGCCGTGATGCGCGGCGGACGGATCCTCCAGGTAGGCACGGCCGGTGAACTCCACCAGGAACCGACAGCCGCCTGAGTTCAAGACCCAGCTTTCATCTCCGGGAGCCCCGAGGGAAGGTCCGCCGTCCCACCGGCCGCGCTACGGCGGCGATGCGCCAACGCCGCGAAAATCTCCATCGCGACCCGGTGCGCGCTGTTCACCGTCGTCTCCGCGTGGTCGTACGGGGGCGAGACCTCGACGATGTCCGCGGCGACGATCGGCGTGTCCAGCGCGATCTGCCGCACGGCCCGCAGCAGGTCGGCCGGGTTCATGCCGCCCGGCTCGGGGGTGCCCGTCCCAGGCGCGAACCCCGGGTCGAGGACGTCGATGTCGACCGACAGGTAGAGCGCGCGGCAGCCGTCCACCGCCTGCGCGATCGCCTCGGCGACCACCTCGCGGCTCCCCCGCTCCCAGATCTCGTGCATCAGGTGCCAGCGCATACCCTGCTCGCGCATCCACGCGAACACGTCCGGCGGAGGCCAGTACCCGCGCAGCCCCACCTGGACGAAGTTGCGCCCGCGCACCGCCCCCGACTCGATGAGCCGCCGCATGGGCGTCCCGTGCGAGGCCAGGTTCCCGTCGATGATGTCGGCCGTGTCGGCGTGGGCGTCGAAGTGCAGCAGGCCGACCTCACCCCAGCCCACCGCCTCGGCGACCCCGCTCGCCGCCGGCCAGGTGATCGAGTGGTCCCCCCCGATGATCACTGGGATGACGCCGAGCCGCGCGACGTCGCCGACCTTCGCCCGGATGTTGCGATGTGAGACCTCGGTCAGCCCGTGCGGGCAGTGCGCGTCCCCCGCGTCAACGACGTCCAGCCAGTCGAAGATCTCTATACCAAGATCAAGATGATATGTGCCAGGGTTGTACGCCTGAGCGCGCAGCGCCCGCGGGCCGAAACGCGCGCCCGGCCGGTGCGTGGTCGCGATGTCGAACGGAGCCCCGACCACAGCGACATCGGGCCGGCGCGCCCGAAGATCGTCGATTCCCGGCATCCAGGGCAGACCGGCGAAGGTCGCCAGGCCGGAGTATCCCGGGGCGTCCGCGCCGGGATCGTCCGCTCCCGCGGCCCGCGCCGCGTACGGCGGCACCGGACCGGCGCTCCCCCGCCCGCGTGCCACGTCCCGATCGCCGGCCTGTGCCATGCACATCACTCCGCTCCGCCGCCGCACCCGGCTGCCGCTGCCACTCCCGACCACTCCCGACGCCGCCTGCCTCCAGCATCCTCCGCGGACGTCAACGGGGCCGCCGCAACGGCCGGCGACGGTGCGCCGGAGAAGTGTGCCCTCGTCTACGCTCGGCTGGTGGGAACCCGCGCGCCACGCTCCATCAGAGCGAGGCGCTCCGCGTCAGCGCCCTCCACACCGGCGCCGTCCGCACCAGCACCGTCCGCACCAAGGCCCGCCGCGCAGGCCCCATCCAACCCGGCTCGATCCGAACCGGCTCGATCCGAACCGGCCCTCACGGTCGGCCGTCGGTACCGACCCGGAAGGCCGTTAGCGCCGCACCTGAACCGGTCACCTCGGGCGCGGCTGGCGGGGTTCAGCGCCGTGGGCGCGTTGGCGGTCGGCGTGTGCGTCCGCGTCTACCTGGTCGACCCGGCCGAGCCGGGGCACTATCCGAGCTGCCCCTTCCGGGCCCTCACAACCTGGGACTGCCCAGGCTGCGGGACTCTACGCGGACTGCACCAGCTCCTGCACGGCCATCCGATCGCCGCCGCCGACCACAACCTGTTCTTCGTCCTCGCCGCGCCCGGTCTCGCCCTCGGCTGGCTGATCGCGATGGCACGATGCGCGGGATGGCGCCGTCGGGTTCCCAGCCTCCCGCCCCGCCTGTTGCCGCTGTTGCCTGCGTTGATCGCCGTCTTCTGGGCCGTCAGGAATCTTCCCGGGCCGGTGGGAAGCTGGCTGGCGTCGTCGGCCTGAGCGGTCGTCACGGGCGGACGCCCAACACATAACAGGCGATTGCCGCCGTCGCCGCCACGTTCAGCGAATCCACGCCGTGGGCCATCGGAATCCGAACCCGCCGGGTCGCCGTGGCCAGGACCTCGCTGGTCAGGCCCTGGCCTTCCGTCCCCAGTAACAGAGCGACGCGATCACCGGGACCGGCCGTTGCGACCGCCAGTTCGTCAGCGTCGGACGCGGGCGTCAGCGCGAGCACCTCGAACCCAGCCTCACCGAGCAGGGACAACGCTCCCGGCCACGGATCAAGCCGGGCGTAGGGAACCGCGAAGACCTCGCCCATCGACACCCGCACGGAGCGCCGGTAGAGCGGATCCGCGCACCGCGGGCTCAGCATGACCGCGTCCATGCCGAGCCCGGCCGCCGACCGGAAGATCGCGCCGAGATTGGTGTGGCTGACCAGGTCCTCACAGACCAGCACGCGCCTCGCGACGCGGAGCAGTTCCACGGGGTTGAGCAGCGGACGACGGCACATCGACGCCAGCGCACCCCGGTGCACCTCAAAGCCGGTGATCTGCGCAAGCACGGCTGGCCCCGCAACATAGACCGGCGCCTCATGGTGGTCCGGCCGCTCGCGACCGTTGTGCTCGTCATCCCCGGCAGATTCGCGATGCCCGCCGCACTCGCCGTGCCCGCCGTGCCCGCCGTGCCCGCCGTGCGTCGGCGTGGACCAGAAACGCTCCGGAACTCCCCCCAGCCGCGCCGGCGAGACCAGAACCGAGCGCGGCCGGTATCCCGCCCGTAGCGCGCGGTCGATCACCCTCTCGCCCTCCGCGATGAACAACCCCTCCGCGGGTTCACGCCGCCGGCGCAGCGCCACGTCGGTCAGCGCCACATAGTCCTCAACCCGGGGATCGGCAGGGTCGTCGATCGCCACGATCCGCCGCTCGCGCTCCTCAAGCACGCCGGACCCGTCCAACACGCCACCCGCCCCACATGTCATCCGTGTGTAACGCCGGAACAGCAGAATCAGCGCCTATGACCGCATCCGGCTCCGTGACCAGCAGCCCAGGCGGCCCAGCCAGGCCAAGCGGCACGGCCGCGGCTGGCGACGCAACGGCGGGGCAACGCCCGGATCATCTTCCTGTCGATCTCCTGGTGATCGGCGCGGAGCTTGTCGCCACGGTCGATGCCGACCGCCGAGAGATCCCAGGCGGCTGGGTAGCAATCACCGACGGCCTCGTCAGCTCCCTCGGCGGCCCGGCGGAGACACCCCCGACCGCGACCCGGACCCTGCGTGCCGACGGCTGTCTCATAACGCCGGGCCTGGTGAACACACATCATCACATCTACCAGAACCTCACCCGTTCCTTCGCTCCGGCACTCGGCGGCACCCTTTTCACCTGGCTGACCACGCTCTATCCACTCTGGTCACGGCTGGACGAAGAGGCCGTCCACACCTCGGCCTACGTGGGCCTGACCGAACTGGCACTCGGCGGCTGCACGACATCAACAGACCACCTCTACGTGCACCCGCGCGGTGGCGGCGATCTCATCTCCGCCGAGATCGCGGCAGCCCGGACCCTCGGCATGCGGTTCCACCCGACCCGCGGCTCGATGTCGCTTTCGGTCAAGGACGGCGGGCTCCCTCCTGACTCTGTCGTCCAGGACGCGGATGAGATCCTCGCCGACTCCGCCCGGCTTGTGGCCCAGCATCACGACCCGTCCCACGGCGCGATGGTGCGGATCGCCCTGGCCCCCTGTTCGCCGTTCTCCGTCAGTCCGGAACTCATGCGGGCCACCGCGGAACTGGCCGAGTCCTTGGACGTCCGGCTACACACGCATCTCGCCGAGGACCCTGAGGAGGACGACTACTGCCTGGCGGTGTTCGGACGGCGTCCGATCGACCAGTTCGCGGAGGTTGGCTGGGGCGGCGACCGGGCGTGGGTCGCGCACTGCATCTGCCCCAATGACGAGGAGGTCGAGCAGCTCGGCAGGTGGGGCACAGGGGTGGCCCACTGCCCGAGCAGCAACATGATTCTCGGCGGCGGCCTCGCGCCCGTGGCCGAGCTCCGCTCGGCCGGCGCCCCGGTCGGCCTGGGCTGCGACGGGTCGTCATCCGCCGACTCCGCCTCGCTGTGGTTGGAGGCTCGTACCGCCATGCTGTTGGGCCGGCTGCGACACGGCGCCGCGGCGATGTCCGCCCGGGACGCACTGGAGATCGCCACCCGGGGCGGCGCAGGCTGTCTCGGCAGGACCGGTGAGATCGGTGAGCTCTCCGTCGGGTCTGTCGGCGACCTCGTCGTCTGGCCGTTGGACGGGGTCGCGTACGCGGGAGCACTCTCCGATCCGATCGACGCCTGGCTGCGTTGTGGGCCCACAGCGGCCCGGCACACGATCGTGGCCGGCAGGCTGGTGGTGGAGAACGGAGTGCCGGTTCATCCTGATCTCGACGAGATGCTCGTCCGGCACCGCCGGATCGCCGGCGGCATCCAGGCGGCGTTCGACGATGCGGGCATCGATCCGACCGTTCCCATCAATACCGGCGGCGACAGCGTCGGGGCGGCAAAATCACATTGAGCATTCTGGCCCATAGAAGGCAGTTCGACGCCCCAACACCGAAATCTCCGCCCGTTGAGATCAACCCGGGTGCTCCGCACCTGACCGTGGAACCTCATAGTCCGGTTCCGGTTCCGGAACTGGGCGTGGCGGGGGTCAGAATGGTGGCTGTGTGGCGTGGGGTATTTTCCACCCCGAGACGGTCATGCCTGACGGTTCATCGCCACCCTCTCCCGTTGTACCGGAGTTGTGTTGCGGTTCGATGTATGAATGTGGGCGAGTGACGAGTGTCGCCCCAAACGGACCCGTCCAGACAAACGTTCCCTTCTCCGGCTGTGTCAACCGCCAACGGCCGGAGTGCTTCATACGGTGATGCTTGCGGCACGTCGGCCCGAGATTCCGGGTGAGCGTCGGCCCGCCGGTCGCATGCGCCACCGTGTGGTCGATGTCCGCGTGTTGCGACGTACGTGCGCAACCCGGAAAGACACAGTTGCGGTTCCGCGCGCGGACGTGCCGGGCCTGGGCCGCGGTGGGGAAGCGCCGGTCGGCGATCTCGACGAGCGTGCCCTGAGGGTCGGTGAGGATTCGCCGCCATGTCGATCCAGGCCGTGCGGCCATCTCCCGGGCCACCGCCGCGGGGATCGGCCCGTAGTCGAGGCTTCCTTTACTGCATAATTCTTGTATGACCACAGCTACCCCTGATGCCCGCGTTGTCGGGTCGTGGGAAGACGTCCTTGACGAGGACGAGCGCGCGTTGCTGGCCGAGCTACTGAGCCGCGATCCAATCAGGTTCCCGGTCGCTGTTGTGATCTACGGACGGATCAGTTCCGACCCGGACCAGGACGCGAAGGGGGTCGCCCGTCAGGTCGTTCTGGCGTTGCGGAGGATCGCGGCGGAGTCGAGGTGGAGGCTTGCGTTTGCGCCGTTCGTCGACAACGACATCTCCGCGACGAAGGGCAAGCAGGGGAAGCGTCGTCCGCAGTATCAGCGGATGATGTCCGTCGTCCGAGCGGACGACGCAGAGGTGATCGTCACGTACATGACGGGCCGGTTGTGGCGGAACCGAATCGAGCGTGCGACCGAGATGCAGGAGTGCGCGGACCACCGGATCCGGATCGTCGCGACGAACGGTCAGGATCTTGACCTGTCAACATCAGCCGGTCGGGTCGTTGCTGGCCTGTTGGGCGAGCTGGACACCTACGAAGTCGAGGTGAACTCCGAGCGCAGCAGGGACGAAGCCACGCAGCGCGCAAAGCTTGGCCTGCCACCCGGGGGTCGCTGCTACGGCTACGGCAAGGGTCGGATAATCAACCCGGACGAAGCCGATGTGATCAGGGATCTTGCCGACAAGGTTCTGAAACAGGATTGGGGAATACGGACGTGCGCCCGATACCTGAACGAGAAGGGGGTTCGGCCCGCGTTCGCGCAAAAATGGTCAGGAAGCGTTGTCCGGCAGATCCTCACGAATCCGTCAATAGCAGGGTTGCGTTACCACAATGGGGATCTTGTCGGGAAAGCGGTATGGGAGCCGATTATTGATGTTGACGCGCATGTCCGGCTAGTTTCCCGGCTACGCGGAAACGGCCAGCCGCCGGGATGGTCGCCCCGTCACGTCTACCTCCTGTCGGGGATCGCGACGTGCGGGAAGTGCGGATCCGCCGTGCAGGGACGTGCCGCCGACCGTAAGAACCCGGACCTGTATCAGTGTCCGACCAAAGCCGACGGCGGATGCCGAGGGGTGAGCCGCGCCCTAGCTCCGGTTGACGCGCTTGTCGAAAACACCGTGGTCACGCTCCTTAGCTCACCCGGTGTCATCGAAGAGATGATCGAAGCAGACCAGCCGGACGCCGCCGACGTCCTGAGCATCGCTCAAAAGATCGAGGTCATGCAGGCCCGCGCCGCCGTGTTGGGACGGGAGATGGCGCACGACGACCCCAACAACGAAGTCATCCGGATCATGCGTCGCGCTCAACAGGAAGAGATCACAACCGAGCTGACCACGCTTCGTCGCCGCCAGGCCGCCATGGCACACGCCACCGTGTTTGACGGCCTGTTGGATGTTGAGGACATCGCCGCGCACTGGCAGACACTGTCCCTGCAACGCCGCCGCGCGATCATCCGCGCGTTGGTCACCGTCGCCATCAACCCGACCGGGCCAGGCCGCCGCCGATTCGACCCCGACGCGATCATCATTGCCCGCCGCGCACCCGCCTAACCCGCAGCCCGACGACCGGCCCGATTCCGCGAGGGGATCGGGCCGAGTAGATCCCGCACCGCAGTAACCTGATCATCCGTCAGCCCTTCCCGGACGATCCCTGCCGCGATCTCCCGAGCCCGGACCGCCAACAACGCTGCCAACTCCGCGTCCACCCCAGGCCCGGCAGGCACCACCAAGCCATCGGCTGCCCGCCCACCCACCCGCACTGGGGTCGGCTCCCGCACACACTCACCGGATCCAGCCAGGGCCACAATCCGAGAGCAACGATCTTCAGAACCTTCGGTGCTCTCCTGCTGGCCCGCCACCAGCCCACCCGGCATCACCGCGCCCGTACCGGCATCACCAGAGCCATCGAACAGCGCCGGCTGGAATGAACCTCCGGTACTCATTTTTCGGCCTGCCAAGTGCCCCCGCCGCCACCAGCCACCCGCAGCGGAGCCCCGCCGGGAGGATCACCCCCACCCCCGGGATGCAGCCCGCGACCCGCATAGGTCCACGCCCCGAGGACCACCGTGTCCGGATCACCGTCCAGACGGCCGAACGCATCCACCGGCACCCGGCCCGACATCACCGCACCCAGCGTGCGCGACCACACCCGCCGCACCGTCCGCAACGCCCCGAACGTCGTCGAGTACGCCCGAGACTTGGTGAGCCAGTGGCCACCGAAGCCGAACTGGTGCGCCCAGCGCAGCAGCCGCGGGACATCACCGGAGTCCCGGCCGAGCGCCGCATCCAACGCCGCCGCGAACGTCACGTGATGACCGAGCCGCCAGCAGGTCTCCACCAGGCGGCGGACATGCGGAGCCAGGACCAGCCTGCCCAGCGCCGCCAGTGACCGCACCGGATGATCCAACGCACCGCCGGCCGCGGACTTGGTGATGTACTTCGCCAAGTAGTTACTGACCCGGCCGACGTCGGTGGGTCCGTCCAGTGCGATCCGGCGGATATCGACCTGCACACCCCAGCGCACCGCCCACCCGCCATCGGGTGCCGCCGCGTCGAGAGTGCCCGCGTCCGGGTCGGGAGCCGGCACCGCTACCGACCCGATCACGCCCCGCAGCGCGTCCGCGACCAGATCACCATCCGCCCAACCCGGAGGAGCTGAACCGGGACCGTCCGGCCCGTCGACCCGCACCACCACATGCAGATGCACCACCCCGCGTGCCTGCATCTCCGCGACCTTGACGAACGACAGCCGTGCCGTCCGCCGCAGCGCCGCCACCGTCAACCCAGCCGCCGAAGCGACCGCCGATTCCGTGGCGTCGCGGGTGGCCTTCCACAGCCGGGGGACGAGTGCGTTCCACACCACGGTCCGGCCGTAGCTGTAGCAGTCCGGGCAGATCGGCGCGCCGAGCCGGGAATCATCCTCGCGGTGCCGTTCATGGCAGCCCGCCGGCCGACCATGCGGGCACAGTCCCCGCCGGGGGTGACAGGCCCGCACCGGGCCGGTTTTCCCGCCTTGTTGGCGCCGAGAGTGCACCGGCCCGAACGACGGCGCCGTCAGCGTCACGAACCAGGCCGGGTGCCCCGACACGCTCTCCGACACGCCCTTGCCGCCCGCCAGGCCCGCCAGGACCAGCCGCCGTGCGTCGCGCTTGTACACCGCAGAGCAGGCCGGGCATACCGATGCCCGCCGGTTGTTGCACCGCACGTGCAGCACCCCGCCCGGTTGATCCGAGCTGGTGAACGCCCGGCGGACCTCCCCAGTGGCCGTATCAACATGGTCAACATGGCCGGAGAGGCGGATGGGGCGGGAACAGCCGCCCGCGATCGGCCGATCGTCGGGGGAAGCCTCACTCATGATCGTGTCCCTGTTTTCGGGCACGCCGAGTACCGACCCGGCGGACCCGCCAGGCCGGTCACGGCCATGCGACGAGACGAAGAGAGGAGAGGAGGGGGGTTAGCTCTGGACAGGAGGCCGGTGACGGCGCGCGAAGCGCTCCCATAGCGCCTCGGAGGCGGGACTTCCGTCGTCTGCCGCCGGCGGAGGCACCGGGGGCAACGCCGGGGGTAGGGGAAGCGGCAGGGCGCGCAGCGGAATCGTGGGGTCGTTGTCCACGCCGTGCGCGGGCCGGTCCGGCACCCAGCCCCTACCGGCCGCAGGAGACGCCGCCGGGGGTGGCACAGCGGCAGGCCGAACCGGTGGGGTTGGTGGTCTCAGTGCCGCCGCGGGTGGGCCGAGGCGAGGCAGCTTCGGCACCGGAGCGCTGTGCGGCAGCGCCGCCCAGGCAGGGGCAGCCCACTCCGGTGCCTGCCCGTACTGCGCGGCCATCGTGTGAATGTCCTGGTCATCGACCCACGCCGCGCGCACCCGCACCGGCGTGGGATCACCATCCACCAGCACGAACCCGACCCCGGGCAAGGACATGGGGATGCGGTCGGTCCACGCGCCGCGTGCGTAGGCGTCATCGCCCAGCACCAGGTTTGCTTCCGACGCGGACATCCGCAGCGCCACCCGGACCTGAAACAGGTCCCGGAACGGGAGCACATCCTTACGCGGATCCTGCACCGCGCCGATCACCACGACACCGACCGCGCGGCCCTGGGACAGCAGCAGCGACAGCGCCGCGGAGATCCGCTGCTTGGTCTCCCGGTCGGTCGCATACGCCGTCAACGCGGCGATCTCATCGACCATGACCACGATCAGCGGATGCTTCGGGGTGGGGGTGTGCAGCCGAGACCGGCCGCGCAGCCAGCCCGTACGCCGCTGCATCGTGCCCACCGCGTCCTCAAGAAGATCCGCGATCCCCGCGATATCCACGGCGAAGTGACGGAACAGCGGCTCGCCAAAGCCCAGCTCCATGCCGCCCTTGGGATCAGCCGCCCAGATCTGCACCAGCCCCGAGCGAATCGCCGGTGCCAGCGCGCGGACGATCGACCACAGCACCGACCCCTTCCCCGCCCCCGACGCACCCGCGACCAGCACATGCGAGCCGCGGAGCCGCAGCAGCCATGGGCCGCCGTCCTCACGCCGCCCCACCAGCACCGCATCCAGATCGGACAGGTCTCCCGCGCCGCCGTCGAGGTCGGCAGCGGGCACCAGGCCGCCGAGCGCTTCCCTGCTGACCAGGACCACATCCGCCCGCCCGGCATGCGCCAGATCCGGAGCGATCCGCAGACCCCGGCCCCCGAGCGCCGCCGCCAACCGCAACGCGTTCCGCTGTAGATCGGTCACGTCCTGACCCGCACGCAGATGGACTCGGAACATCCGCCCCGCCGCCGTGCGCCGCACCCGGCGCATCCCGGGGGTACGCCCGCCTATCTCCAGACCCGCAGCCCGACACGCAGCCGCCCACCGACGCCGCAGCCGCCCCACACCCAGCCAGCCGAGCACCGCGACCCGCGCCGGACGCACGACCACGACCAGCAGCGCGAGCACACCGAACGCGACCATGCCGCCGTCCGCGCCGAACGCGCCGGTGAGCTGACCGTGCAGCCACACCAGCCCGAGCAGCGCCCCCAGCTCACGGCGCCACCCCCACAGCGTCCGCGCCCCGTACTTGAACGCCAGCTCCCAGACCGACGGACGCAACCTCAACCGGAAGTTGTCCGGCCGCAGCCTGCCCGCCCGCACCTGCAACACCGGCACCACACACCACCCTTCAAACGATCAGCCAGAAACCGGGAGGGGCGGCGGCCCGACACCGCGTCAGACCGCCGCCCTCGGAGCTGCTCAGCCCTTCGACGCCGACCCGCCCGCCGGCCGGACCGACACCGCGGAGTAGGAGATGCCGTGACGGCCGCTCATCTCCCACACCCGCCCGACCAGACCCGTGATCACCACGGGCGCGCCGACCTGCACCGTCGGAGCCGCACCCGCCACCCGCACGTTGACCACACTCGCCGTGCCGTCGGGCGTGCCGAAAGCAATCGGCACCTGGAACAGCGGCTCACCGGCCGCGTTGCCCCGCTGGTTCTTTCCGCCCTGCTCCATCACCGGCACCGCCGGACCCATCGCCACCGTCAGCGCGAACGCCGACACGTCAATCGGAATAACCCGCATTGCGAAACCTCCAGAATCCGGAACCGGCGGACGATCCGCCGCCAGAACCGACGATCCACCACAATCTGGGGAACGGTGCAGCCCACTTTCAGGAATTCCGAGAGACCGAACACGGAACCGACGAGGAACCCCATAGCAGGCAGCGTGCAACCATGACGGATTCCTCGCATAGAAAAGGGGCCGGATGCAGGGAATCCCTACACCCGACCCCTTTCCAAGGGCCCGCGAAAGCGTCCTATCCGACGGTGAGCAGCACCCGGCGCACCTCGACCGCCACTGCCAGCATCAGCCCCTCACGCCGCGCCGGTTTCGCCAACGCCCAGTGCGTCACCCCGAGGGCTGCCGCCGCACGCCGCCGCCGCACCCCCATCGGTGCACCTCCCAGACCATCCGCCAGACCGAGCAGCGCCACCGCCGCGCGACCCTCCCGACCAGCCATCCCCGCCAACGCCAGCCGCAACAGCCCTTCGGCCGCCAGAGCCCGCGTGACCAGGTCCGATCCGTCCCGCGACGCGGGGTAGAGGACATCGACCAGCCCAGGTGCGTGGACCGTCAACGCCGCAGCCCGCGCGCCGTACCGCACCGCCCCATCCAGCTCCACCCACAGATCCGCCGCATCCGGCCCACTCACCACTGCACCCCCAGCCGATCACCCGACGCCGGCACCGTCACCGACACCCCCGGGGAGTCCGGCGCCGACCGGTCCAGCACCGTCCACACCAGCACCGTCAAGAAGCTCGCCACACCAATTCCGACGTTCAACGCGAACAGCGCCACCCAGAAAAGCACCCGCTGACGTCGCGTCAGAGTCTCCTGATTCACCGGGTCACCCGCCCCACCAGCACGAGGACCCCGACGACCAGGCCGCCGATCACCACGTACGGCGCGGTCTCGAACGCCCACTCGATCGCCGCCAGCACCAGATACAGCGCGCCCACCGCCGCGCACATCTTCCAGAACGTCCACCACAACGACCGCCGATACACATACCGAGCCACCCCGCACCGCCTTTCGGGAGAACCCCACGGAGCGATCAGCTCCACACGGAACATCCTGAAATGGGTGACCCAGACGAAAACAGAACCGACAAGAACCGATATCCGGTCAGAAAGGCAGACGACACCCAGACGTGATCATCGGTGCAACCCGGACCACTCGTGTGAACCCTGACCGAACCAGGACGAAACCTTGACACGATCAGTAGCAGGACGATTGCATGCGGGAACCCGGACAGGAGCCAGACACCACCCGGACAGGACCCGACGCGACCGTGACCCCACGCACCGCCAGCACCGTTGATCACCTAGTGGTACTGCTACGACGCCTCTACCGCACCGGTTTCCGCCACCCCGCATCCCTCCTCCACAGCGCGGAGGCCGACGACACCATCCGACTCGTCACCGGCCGGACCCCACCACCCCCGCACGACGACATTGCACGCCTACAGCACCTAACCGCCGCTCACGAGATCACCCGTGCTGCTGCTGTCGCACTGGGCGACCCTGAGACCACCGTCGTGTTCCATCTGCTCGACCTCCACGAGGGCCCAGCCCGCACCCGCGGAGGCATCGAGACACGACGTGAGGCCGCCGCACGCGCCTACAGCACCAACCCCACCCAGCCCATGAGCGGCCCATCCTTCCTCCGCAGGACCGAACGAGCGATCACCGTGCTACTGGCCGCCGAGATCCTCAAACACGCCAACGCACAGATCCCGCCGCAGACACCCCGATCCAGCGACCACCCCGAAGGCACCCACCGCTCCCTAACACCCGCCCCCAACGCGCCGCCCCCACCGGTCGATGCGTTCCGACCGCGCCGACCAGGCCGGTGACAGACGACGGCCCCGGACCACATCCGCCGGAGGAAGGGACGGGAAAGGTCACGGGGCCGTCAGCTCACAGGGCCAGCGCCTCGGCAATACACCAAGGAATTTTGATCCAGGACTACGGATTACTGCCGCCTCTTCGGTGATGCGCCCAGTCTTCCGCCGCGGACGCCATCCTCGATGTCCACTCATCTGGGTCAGCGCTGGCGATCTCAGCCCAGAGTCGGGCGTTGGCGTTCGCGTACGCCCTGACCGCGTCAGTGGGGGCGGTCTGCCATGAAGGGATCCGTGCCGCCCATTCCTCGGCTTGCTTTGCTGTCTGTCCTCCCTCCGCCATGAGCCACACCAGCCACCCGGCCGGATCGATCCATGCCGCGCCTCGGGTCGCCCAGGCCCAATCCACGAGATGCACACGGCCCGTTTCGATCAAAAGATTCTTGCGATTCCAGTCGGTGTGCAGGAGAGCAGGACCAGCGAACAGACTTGCGTCGGCAGGATCATCGACGTAACTCCTCAGACGCTCCTCGGCCTGCTTGAGCGGCACGTCCGGACAGTCGATCTGTTGCAGCCGCCGCATGCAGCTCACGATCACGGGCAGATCATCGGAACCGGCGCCGTACTCCGCATGTCGACCCTGTACGTGTTCGAAGGCCAACAGGTTCCATCCGCTTGATTCTTCCTGCCACAGCAGCGCTGGAGCCACACCCTGAAGGTACGGGCTTATTCTTGCTTCGGCCTGCTGCGTCCATACCCGACGGTGATTCGCGCGGAGGCCCTTCACGAACAGCGATTTCTCGCTGGTATGAACGATGGCAGCTATCTCAGAGTTGAATCCTCCGCTCACAGTTTCAGCTTTAAGGATCGGACCGCTCTTCGTTTCGATAATCCTTATCGCTTCACTGGTCAATTCGGTTCGGGTTGTTACCACGACGGAATCCTAGCTGTCGTGGGACGGGAGGGGCGCTCCGCCGCAAGGCCATGCCCGAAGCGCCCCTCCGTCTCACAGGGTTACCGGTACGGGTTGCTGTCCCCGCAGCCGGTCTGAGCCTCGGCCGTCTCCAACTCCAGACCCTCGAAGTCCACGAGGTCGTCCCCGCCCAGGTCCGCGGCCGGCGGCACGGTCAGTTCCACGAAGGTTGTGCTCATGCGATGTTCTCCTTTGGTCGTCCGTGCTGGCAGTAACTGATCAGTGGTGCGTCTGCCTTGCGGTACTGGGTGGCCAGCACCATGCAGGTTCCGCAGCGTGCGGTCAGGGTGCAGCCGGTGCAGCCGCCCTGCCTGCGTAGGAGCTGGTCAGCGATGCCCGAGAGCCGGGCGAGCCCATCGAGACCTTCCGCCAGAAGGGAGACGTTCGGATCACGCCCCACCTTGCAGATGGAGGCCATACCGTGCGGATCTACGTGAAAGAAAGTCTTACCCGCGTTGCAGCCGGTGAACGGCGACCGCGGCGTGAGATGCTCGGGCGCCTGCATAGCGAGCGTCTCGGCCCCGCCGTAGATGGTCGGACTGATCGTCGCGAACCGGCGCGCAGGCACACCGAGGTGATCCGCCATCGCCTGCATCGCGGATTCCTCGTGCGCGTTCGTCCGCGTGATGATCAGCGTTAGGTCGAGCGGAACGCCCGCTTCGTTCGCAGCGTGCAGGCCCTTCGAGAACGCCCGGAACGATCCCCGACGTCGGGTGAGCCCGTCGTACGTCGCCTCGGTCGCCCCGTAAACAGACACGGTAACCCGGTGCGGAGGCCGCGCCGTAAGAAGCTCCAGGACTCTCGGATTCGCCAGCCGGGATCCGTTCGTCAGAATGTCCAGCATCATCCCGAGGTCGTACGCAAGCCCGTACACCTCGGGAAAGAACCGGTCGATCATCGGTTCGCCGCCGGTCAGCTGGAGCCACACCACTCCCGCATCCCGCATCATGTACAAGAGCCGCTCACGGTCAACCCAGTCCAGCCCCGAGAACTCTTTCAGTCCAAGATAGCAGTGTTCGCACTCGTAGTTGCAACCAAGGTTCAGTTCATAGGAGGCCCGCCCGATCCCGAGAGGGGTTTCCTTCCGGACGATAACGGATTCTCTTACGGACGTCCCGGACAGGTCCAGATTCCAGGAACGCCGCGCGCCATCGATGAGCCAAAGCGGAGGCGGACCATCGAGCGTATCGGCCTGTACAAGCTCCCGGTAGAATCCGCGAGATAGTCGCATTCCCCGGTCGCTGTCCGGGCGTAGAAGTAGGTAACGTTCACCGAACGGGCAGGCGATGAGTTTATTCATGGTGACGCCTTCACTTTTAGCTTGGAAGGGGTTCTCCCGCAACGATCCAGGACGGAAACTCGACCTCCCACACCTCAATCAGCGACGCCGTGTCACGGTCACGCAGCAGTACTGAGTACGTCACGAGCCGAACCCCGGGCGGCATCAGATCAGCCGACGGACGTACTCCGGTGACGACCACCCGAGGGTCAGCGCCCGCAAGGAGCCGTTGCCGCCGTAAGCGAATGCCAACCGCCCACGCCACCTGCGAGCGCACCACTGGCGTGTAGCGCAGGTGCACCATCACCAGGCCGACGGTTGAGAGCTGCACGACCCCGAGGCTTGCCCCGACCATCACATCCGGTGCCACGTCCATCACGTCGCACAGAAGCAGGTCCTGACTGTCAGACGACGGGTCGAGGGGTTCGGGGAGTAGACCGACGATCAGACCGTCGTGATAGCCCACCCGCAGATCGGGAAGACTTCCCGCCTCGAACTCCCAGTCCGCCGTGCTTGCCGCCACCGCGGTCACGAGCGGCACCCCGACCGCTGCACCGGGACTATCACAGGAGGACGATCCGACCCAGCCCCGTAAACGGCAGCGCCACGTACTCGTCCGGCCGCAACCTCAGGTCGAGCGCACACCGCTGCACGTCGCCGACGTCGACGAACGGCGCGATTACCCGTACCCCGGGCACCACCAGTGCCCACACCCCCGACGGAGTGACCACCCCCCGAGCGGTCACCGGCCACTCCGCCGTCGCACCGATAGCCGTCGTGCTCATCCCACCACCACCGGTCATCATCGTCGTCTTCCTGCTCGTCGCTGCGATTCATCGGACCTCCCCGAATCCGTCAGATCGTCGAACTCCCCGCCTCGCACCCCAGCCAGGAACACCTGCCACTCCGGAACCGGGAACAGCAACGCCGGACCACCCGACCAACCGGCCTGACGCAGCGCCACCCCCACCCCGACGGACGCGGTCGCGAACGCCAACGGTGCAACCTCCACCGCTGCAACGCCCGCCCCCGACGCCCGGCACCAGCGCAGCCGCTCCCTTCCGAACACGGGTACGTCGAACTCCAACCCCGCCGCCCACTCCCGCGTCCACCCGTCCACCCCGCTTCACCTCCCGACGACAGGCCCATAGAGACAAGGCAGGCCGCGGCCCCGAGCGGGGCGATGGGTGTGTGGCCCTGACGGAGCCCCACCCGAGGCCGCCAAGGAAGACACGGCGCCTCTCTTACGCCGGCCGGCAAGGCGTCGTACCTTCCACTCGCACGGCTCCAGCCGAGGGCACGTGGCCAAGCCCGACCAGAACCGCACGGCGATCACTATTGGTGGTTACTCCTGTCGACACAGTGACTTTCTGCGGGTCATCTCCGTGTCGTCTCGGTGACTTCCTGACAGGTCATCTGGAGACTTCTTGCCGTCGTGTCGTGACATCAATGGCAGGCGGCCCGACGATGAGACATCGGGGCGTCACGTACTAGGTCCGGCGTCCCTCGACGCTGTGCGAGCAGTCCACGAGGAGCGCCATGACGACAGCCCCCACCAGGGACCGCCCCCGAACCTTGCTCGCACAGCTCCTCCGCGAACGGCGTTGGAGTGTTGAGGACTTCCGTCGCCATTACGAAGCCGCGTCCCTCACCGTCCCCGACGGCCGCCGCCAGATGATCGGCGACCGCCAGGCGAAACGGTGGCTGTCCGGCACCCTTACGGGAAGGCCCTACCCTGCCGCGTGCCTTGTCCTCGAACGCCTATTCGATCATTCGATTGAGGACCTTCTGGCACCTCCGCCCGCAGAGTCGCCGAACCAGCTACCCGCACTGACATCAGTGCCGCCCACGCGAGCGGCTCACGCCCGGCCCCTGCGAGCCTCGCCACCGCCGCAAGGCCGCGCCCGCCCCCAAGCCGCAACGCCAGCGTCAGCTGTCGACGCCGAAGACGCCTTCTACTTCCTCGCCCGCGCCGAGAACACCCCATCCCCGGAAATCCTCGCCCTGCTCTGGAACGAGGTCCGCCGCCTTGCGAACGCCTACGGCGACCATCTAGCGCTACTAGTCGACGATCTGACCGTGGCCCGTAAAGCCATCTTCCGGCTGCTCGATGGCCCCACTGACC
>NZ_CASGGV010000284.1:0-69125 GCF_949319125.1 Frankia sp. Hr75.2
GGTCAGCACCAACCTGTTCTTCAACGTCGGCGGAGTCAAGGGTGAGACGAAGGAGCGGCTGGAGGCCGCCTGCGCCCGCGGGAACAGCTCGCTCTACATCACGGGCATAAGCCCCGGGTGGATCAACACGATGGTGACGGCCATGACCGGCGTGTGCCGGGACGTACGGAAGATCTCCATCCTGGAGGCCGCCGACTGCTCCGTCTACGAGTCGAAGGAGACCTGGGAGGCCATGGGCATCTCCCTGACCGGCACCACACCGCAGATCGCCGACATGGCGAAGCTGTGGATGATGCCGGCCGAGGAAGCCGTGCAGCGCATGGCGCACGCCCTGGAATACACGCTCGACAGCGTCGAGTTCTTCCTCGGCTACGCCACCGCCTCCCAGACGGTCGACCTGGGCTACATGACCATCGAGAAGGGCACGAACGCCGCTGTGGAGGTCGGCTGGAACGGCAACCTGAGCGGCAGCACGGTCATCCAGATGAAGTTCCGCTGGTACCTGACCAAGCATCTGAACGAGGACTGGGAGTTCAACGACGACCAGTACCGCGTGGTCATCGACGGGGAGCCGGGGATCGACACCCGGATCCGCTTCATCCCGCCCGAGCACTAGGGCAACCACGAGTGGGACACCATGACCGCCCTGCCCGCGGTCAACGCCGCCTTCAACGTCAAGGCCGCAAGGCCCGGGATCCTGCACCTGACCGACGTCGGCCTGCCCCGCGCGCCAGCCGGGCAATGGCATGCGGCACGGGAGTGAAACCCGGCGGACGGTGTGACGGATGATCCAGGCCGGGGGCCCGACAACACCCCCGGCCTGGACCGGGTTCGGGCTGGCGTGGGGGCATGGGGCTTTGGCGGCGTCAGCGGACAGCCGTCCCGCTGGCGACAGTACGGGCCGGGGACCGGCGTGCGTGGAGGTCGCCGAGCCAGGCGTGGACCGTGCGCGCTGTGGAGCCGGCGTGCTCGTTCATCATCGACTGGTGGTCGCCGGCGGTGTCCCTCGTGTCGAAGGCCAGGTCCCATTCGTCCGCCCAGCCGGTCACCGGGCCCGCGGGGTCCGGGTCGGCCCGCTGTCCCGGCATGCGCTGGACCGCGCGGACGAGGACGATCGGCGCACGCACCGACGTGGGTTTCCATCCTTCGAACAGGTCGAGGTAGGCGCCCTGCGCGGTCACCTGGGACTCGGTCATCAGCGCGAACGCCTGGTCGTTGACGGCGATGCCGCGCAGCTCCTCGGCGATGTCGGCCTCGGGGATCCGGTCGCCGGGCAGCCAGGTGTCGAGCAGGACCACGGCGCTCGGGTGGATGCCGCGTGCCTCCAGCCGCGCCGCGACGGCGTGTGCCAGCCAGCCGCCGGACGAGTAGCCCGCGAGCGCGACCGGTGTGTCGGGGAAGTGCGCGGCCACCGTCTCGGCGTGCAGGTCGACCACGAGATCGGCGGTGGCGGGCAGAAGCTCGCCGTCGCCGAAGCCGGGGTGTGCCAGCGCATGCACGGCGCGGCGGCCGTGCAGGTGCAGGGCGAGCCGGGCGAAGGTGTGCGGCCCGGACGGCGCGACCATCGACGGCAGGCAGACCAGCGCCGGCCCGGCCGGGCCGGACGCGAGGGTGACCGGACGTGGCCGCCTGGCCAGCTCGCTCGGCGCGGTGAACGTCGACCGCAGCTTTGCGGCGGCGCGCAGCACCCCGACCCCTTCGGCGAACTTGCCGTCGGCGCACGCCTGCCGGTAGAGCCCACGGACGCCGACCGGCTCCGCGCCGCCTACGGCGGGGCCGCCGGCGGCACTGGCACTGGTCGAGGTCCAGCCGGTCCCGGTTCGGGTGCCGCTCCCGACCGCGCCGACCGCGCCGACCGCGCCGACGCCGGCGCCGGTGGCGCCGGGCGCGGGCCGGCTGGCGAGCAGGGCGTGGAGGTGGTCGGCGAGGTCGGCGACGGTGGGGTGCTCGAAGACCGCGGCGGTGGCGAGCGCGACCCCGGTCGCACCCGCCAGCCGGCGGCTGAGCTGCACGGAGGCCAGCGAGTCGAAGCCCAGTTCGAGGAAGCGGCGTCCCGTCTCGACCTCGTCGGCCTCACGGTGGCCCAGCACCGCCGCGGCCTCGGCCCGGACGAGCTCGCGCAGCGCCCGGCCCCGCTCCGCCGCGGGCAGCGCCGCGAGATCATCACCCGGCTCCGCGCCATCACCGCGCGGCGCCCCGGTGAGATCCGCGGGCTGCGTTCCGGCGGCGGCCGGGGAGGCGGCTTCGTCGGCGGTGGCGCGTAGCTCGTCGAACAGGCGTGAGGGCCGGGCGGCGGTGTAGGCGGGCAGGAACCGCGCCCAGTCGACATCGGCGACGGTGACCGGGCCGGGACGTCCGGTGCCAACCGCCTGGGCCAGGGCATCGATGGCCCGGTCGGGGGTGAGCGGGTTCAGGCCGCGGCGGTGCAGGTAGTCACGGCGGGCCGGCTCGGCGCCCATGCCGGCCTCGGCCCACGGGCCGAACGCGACCGAGGTGGCCGGGTGCCCGCTGGCGTGCCGGAACGCGGCCAGCGCGTCGAGGTAGGCGTTCGCCGCGCTGTACGGGGCCTGGCCGCCGCTGCCCCAGGTCGCCGAGACCGACGACAGGAACACGAGCGGGATGGTCCCAGCGGCCTCGTGCAGGAGCTCGGCGGCGCCGGCCTTGGGCGCGAGCACGGCCGCGATCTGGCCCAGGTCGAGCTCGGGCAGCGCGGCCATGGGGCCGTCGACGCCCGCGGCGTGGACGATCGCGGTGAGCGGGGCCTCGGGATCGGCGGCGAGCTCGCGGACGAGCGCGGCCAGCTGACCCGTGCCCGTGCCCGTGCCCGTGCCCGTGCCGGCGGCCGCGGCGGTGCCCGCGTCGGCGGCGGAGGCGTCGCAGCGACGGACGACGGCCTGGACGCCGAGGGCGGTCAGCTCGGCGCACAGCTCGGCCGCCCCGGGCGCGTCCGGGCCGCGGCGGCTGGCCAGGATCAGCCGGCGGGCTCCGTCGCGGGCGAGACGGCGGGCGATCCGGGTGCCGAGGGCGCCGGTGCCTCCGGTGATGAGCACAACCGCTCCGCGGACGTCCCACGGTGCGGTGGTGACGGGCGTGGTCTCCCGGACCAGGCGAGGTACCAGCAGCCCCGCCGGGCGGGCGGCGAACTGGTCCTCGCCGTCCGGTGCGGTCAGTGCGGCGCCGAGCCAGCCGAGCGTGGTGTCGTCCAGCTCGGCGGGGATGTCGACGAGACCGCCCCAGGCACCTGGCCGCTCGAGGGCGAGGGACCGCCCCAGCCCCCAGAGTAGCGCCCCGGCCGGATCCAGAATCCGGTCGCTGGCCGCCGTCGCGGCTGCGGCCCCGGTCCGGACGGCGCCACGGGTGAGCGTCCACAGCGGCGCGTCCAGCTCGATGTCGTGCAGGGCCTGCGCGAGCGCGCAGGTGAGGGCGAAACCGGTCGTGAGCGCGGGGTGGTCGGGGTGGCGCGTCGTGTCGAGGCCGAGCAGTGACAGCACGCCGCCCCGGCCCGCGATCGCACCGGGCCGGCCGAGGGCGCGCAGGCGGGCGGCGAGGCGGGCCCGGTCGGCGTCCTCGTGGCGCAGTGGCACGCGGAGCACGGTGCCGCCGAGGCGCTCGACGATCCACGAGACGCGGGAGATCTCCTCGTCGGTGACGCCCGCGGGCGGGAGCGGCAGGAGCCAGCGGCCCGTGAGCGGCGGCGGGGTGCCGTCCGTCCCGGGCAGGGCGCCGGTGCTGGGGACGGGCCGGGAGCGCCAGCTGATGCGGTAGCGCCACCCGTCCGGGCCGGGCGCGCCGGGCGGGGCGGATCGGCGGATCGGGTCCGTCCAGTGGTGGCGGCGCTGGAACGGGTAGGTGGGCAGGTGGCGGTGGGCGGGCCGGCGGCTGGCGGCGTGCGGGTTGTTGGCCGCCCGCCACGCGATCGGGGTGCCGTGCGTGTGCAGCTCGGCGAGGCCGATGTGCAGAGCGGTGGTCTCGGGCTGCCCGCGGCGTGCCGCGGTGACCACGCGGGCGTCGCCGAGGTACGGCGTCAGCGTGGGCTTCGGCCCGATCTCCAGGTAGGTGGTGATGTTCTCGGCGTCGGCGCGGGTGACGGCCTGGTGGAACCGGACGGTTTCGCGGATGTGGCGGACCCAGTACGCCGGGTCGGTGAGGTCGACCGGGGCATCCGGGTCGGTGCTCAGACGTCCGGTGAGGGCGGAGGCGATCGGGACGGCGGGCGGGCGGTGGGCGAGCGTGCGGGCGACGGCGGCGAAGCGGTCGAGGACGGGATCCATGTGCGCGGAGTGGAAGGCGTGACTGACGGCGAGGCCGCGGGTCGGGCGCCCCTGCTCGGCCCAGTGCGCCGCGAGCGCGCCGACGGCGTCGTAGTCACCGGCCACGACGACGGCGGTGGGGCCGTTGACGGCGGCGATGTCGACCCGGCCCCCGTACTCGTCGAGGCACCGACGGACCTCGTCCTCGGTCGCGCCGACGGCGGCCATGGCGCCGGGCACACAGCTCTGCATGAGACGGCCGCGGGCGGCGACCAGCGCGGCCGTGTCGGACAGGGTCCAGACGCCGGCGACGTGCGCCGCGGTGAGCTCGCCCACGGAGTGGCCGAGCAGCAGGTGCGGGGTGACCCCGAAGCTCTCCAACAGCCGGAACAGGGCGCTCTGGTAGGCGAAGAGCGCGCACTGGGTGTACAGCGTCTGGTCCAGCAGGACGGCGGGCGGGGTGTCCGGGGCGGCGAACATGACGTCGCGCAGCGGCTCGTCGAGATGCGGCTCGAAGCGGTCGCACGCGGCGTCGAGCGCGCGGGCGAAGGCCGGGTAGGAGGCGTGCAGCCGCCGTCCCATGCCGTGGAGCTGGCTGCCCTGGCCGGTGAACACCATCGCGATCCGGGCGCCGGCGAGGTCCGCGGGGGTGCTGCCGCGGATGAGAGCGGGCGCCGCCCGCCCGGCGGCCAGCGTGGTCAGCGCCCGAACCAGGTGGGACGCCCGTTCCGTCGGCGGCCCGTCCAGGACGACGGCGGCGCGCGTGGGGAACTGGGCACGCGCGCCCAGGGTGTGGGCGGCGTCGTCGACGGTGACGTCCGGATGGCCGGCGAGGTGGTCGGCGAGGCGGGCGGCGTGCGCGCGCAGCGCCTCGTCACCGCGGGCGGAGAGGATCACCGTCGTGGGCAGGTTGGCCGCCCGCTCGGGAGTGTCCCCGCCGCGGACGGCGTCCCGGTCCTCGGCGGCGCCGGTGGGCGCGGCGGTAGGCGTGGCCTGCGCGGGGATGCGGGCCGGGCCGGGGGGCTCCTCGAGGATGAGGTGGGCGTTGGTGCCCGAGACGCCGAAGGCGGAGACGGCGGCGCGGCGCGGCCGTGCGGTGGCGGGCCACGCCGTGGGCTGTGTCAGGAGGGTGAGGGCGCCGGTCGCCCAGTCCACGTGGGGGGTGGGGACGGTGATGTGCAGGCTGGCGGGCAGCGTCTCGTGGCGCAGTGCCTCGATCATCTTGATCATGCCGGCGGTGCCCGCGGCGGCCTGGGCATGGCCGATGTTGGACTTGAGGGAGCCCAGGTACAGCGGCCGGTCCGGGGACCGGCCGGCGCCGTAGGTAGCGAGCAGCGCGCGGGCCTCGATGGGGTCGCCGAGCGGGGTGCCGGTGCCGTGCGCCTCGACCGCGTCGACGTCGCCGGCGCGCAGGCCGGCGTTGGCCAGGGCCTGCTGGATGAGCCGCTGCTGGGACAGGCCGTTGGGGGCGGTCAGGCCGTTGCTGGCGCCGTCCTGGTTCACGGCGCTGCCCGCGACGACGGCCAGCACCGGCAGCTGCCGCGCGCGGGCGTGGGAGAGCCGGGTGAGGACGACCACGGTGGCGCCCTCGGCCCATCCGGTGCCGTCGGCGTCGGCGGAGAACGCCTTGCACCGGCCGTCGGGCGCCAGCCCGCGCTTGCGGCTGAACTCCATCAGCATGGACGGCGTGCTCATCACGGTGACGCCGCCGGCGAGGGCGAGGTCGCACTCCCCGGCGTACAGGGCCGCGGTCGCCAGGTGGACGGCGACGAGCGAGGCGGAGCACTGGGTGTCCACCGTCAGCGCGGGGCCCTCGAAGCCGAAGGTGTAGGAGACCCGGCCGGCGACCACGCCCAGCGCGTTGCCGGTCAGCAGGTGACCCTGCAGTTCGGCGGGGGCGTCGTGCCAGGGCGGGCCGTAGTCCTGCAGGGAGACACCGGTGAACACCCCGGTGCGGCTGCCGCGCAGCCGGTGCGGGTCGATGCCCGCGTGCTCGAACGCCTCCCAGGACACCTCGAGCATGAGCCGTTGCTGCGGGTCCATCGCGGTGGCCTCGCGGGGTCCGATCCCGAAGAAGCCGGCGTCGAACAGGCCGACCCCGGGGAGGAAGCCGCCCTGGCGGGTGTAGGCGGTGCCCGGGTGCTCGGGGTCCGGGTGGTACAGGCCGTCCAGGTCCCAGCCGCGGTCCGTCGGCAGGCCGGCGATGACGTCACGGCCCTGCGCCACCAGCTCCCACAGGGCCTCCGGCGAGTCGGCGCCGGGCAGCCGGCAGCCCATGCCCACCACGACCACGGGATCGGCGCCGCGCCCGCCCCCCTCTGCCGGTGCGGCCGGCGTGGGCGCGGGCACGGTGTCGGCTGCCTCCTCGCGCACGCCCAGGATCTCGGCGTGCAGGAACGAGGCCACCGCCTTCGGTGTGGGGCGCTCGAAGAGCACCGTCGCCGGCAGCCGCACCCCGGTCGCCGCGGTGAGCTTCGCCCGCAGGACGTCCGCGATGCGCCGGTAGACCCCCAGCGCGCGCCAGGGGGCACCGCGGTCGACGCCCGCCGAGCCGCCGTGGCTGCCGGTGACCACGACCACGTGGTCGACGACGAGGTCGAGCAGCGCCTCGATCTGGGCGGGTGGCGACAGCTCGGCGAGCCGGGCCCGCCACGCGTCGCGGGCCCGGTCCGCGGTCGCCCCGGAGCGGCCCTGCTCTGGGCGGGTGCTGTCCATCCGAACACTCCTGACGTGCGCAGGCGGGGCGGCTGGGCGCCGCGCCGGGGCGATTTCCCGTGACCTTTTCGGCGGTTCTCGGTCCGTCCGGTGGGGGGAACACGGGCGGGAGAACCGGCTCGGCCCGCGCGCGGAAGTCATCGGGCGGCGCCCGGCGGATATCGGGCCCGGTCGGGACCGCGCACCCGGCCGGCGAAGAAGCCGACGGAGCGACCACGGGCGAATCGTGCCCCACGTCGGGTATGGGCTCAAAATAGGGATGGCGCCATCGGGCTACGCTAAACGGGGTAACGGGCAGTACCCCGACCCCGCGGCGGCGGGTCATTCCACCCCGCGCCCGGGCGCCGAGATGAGGACGTGCGACCCGAACGCGTGAGACGTTCGGGCCATTGGCTGGCACCGACGGATTGTCGATATCACCATCGATCCGTAGTGTCGCTTTCCGCTGACGCCGGGCGTATCTCTGACCGGCGGCGTCCCGCGCCGGCGGCCGCTGGCGGCTGCCGGGCGGTCCCTCGCCGGCCGGCCCGACGCCGGCGGCCGGGGCCGGTGCGGCCGGTGACCGAAGCCGGTGCGGGAGGCCGGTGAGCGAGGCCGGGACATCACCGCCATCGCCCGACAGAGGAGCGAGGACGCGCATGCGAGAGACCACGCCGCCGGGCGCCCCGGCGAGCACGGCGAGCACGGCGAGCACGGCGGGCGACCAGGCGGCCCGGGGCGGCTGGCCGCGCCCGGCCCGGCGGCTGGCCAGGGCCCTCGGGCGCGGCGGTGCCGGGCGCCTCGCCCACCAGCGATCGCGCATCGAGGTGGGGGACGACTGGCGCCGCTGCGGAGCAGGTGACGGCGGCTGTGGCGTGCTGCTGCCCCTGAGCCAGCAGACCTGCCCCCGCTGTGGCCGGACGAACCGCGAGGACCTGGCGCCGCTGAACGTTCGCAGGCTGCTGCCCACCCACGACGCCTACGAGCACGCCCTGGCGGTCCTGCGGGGAGCCCCGCCGGGACGGGACCCGACAGCCGGCGCGGCACCCGACGCGACGCCCCCGACCGACGCGACGGCCCCGGCCGACGAGGGGGCCCCGGCCGACGAGGGGGCCCCGGCAGGTAAGGCGGCCCGCGAGCCGGCGCCGGGCGTGCCGGGATCGACGGACCGCCCCGGAGCACCGCGCTGACCGGTGCTCCGGCGGCGGCGCCGCAGGCCGCGCCGAGCCCGCGGGCACCGCTCCCGCGCCGGCGCGGCCCGTTGTTGTCGGGCAGCCCGGACGAGATTCCGGCGCGCATTCATCAAAAGGTGTTACCGGGCCGGGCGCGGACTGTTGTCGAGCGCCACCGGAGCATCGGAATGGCCAGGCGATATGAAACGATAAGGACATGTACTCCGCCGAGATCAATCGCAAGCAGCCGGCCTGTCTGCTGCTCGTCATCGATCACTCGACGTCGATGGCCGAGACCTGGGCCGGTGGCGCGATGAGCAAGGCAGACCAGCTCGCGCTCGCCGTCAATCGGCTTCTCGGCAACGCCGTGCTGCTCTGCAGTAAAGGTGACGACCGCGTCTACGACTATTTCGAGGTAGGAATTCTGGGCTATGGGCGCGGTGTGTCGCCCGTCCTGTACGGCTCGAGCGCGAGCCGGCCGCTGCTGCCCATCAGCGAGGTCGCGCTGAACCCGAACCGGGTCGACCATGTGCTGCGCCGGATCTCCGACGGCGCCGGTGGCCTGGTCGAGGTGCAGACGCCGATCCCGGCCTGGGTCGACCCGGTCGCGGACGGCTGGACCCCGATGGCAGAGGCGCTGACGACGGCCGCCTGGATCGTCGACGAGTGGTGCCGGGGGCACGCCTCCAGCTTCCCGCCGATCGTGGTCAACGTCACCGACGGTCAGAGCACGGACGGTGACCCGCGGATCGCCGCCGCCCGGGTGCGGGCCGCCGGCACGGCGGACGGCGACGCGCTGCTGTTCAACGCCCACCTGTCGGCCACGGCGCGCAACGCCGTCACCTTTCCCGACGACCGGGCCGATCTGCCCGACGACTTCGCCCGCGCGCTGTTCGACATGTCGAGCGCGCTGCCCCCCACGATGGTGGCGGCGGCCGGCAGCCTGGGATATCCCGCCGGCACGGGCTCGCGGGGATTCCTCTACAACGCCGACGTCACCGCGTTGATCGAGTTCCTCGACATCGGGACCCGCGCGGTCACGCCGACCGGCCTGCGTGACCTCACCGTCGGGCCGCGGTCGGCGGGATGACCCCGCTGCCCGCCACGGCGACGTCCGCGCGCCCGGCGACCGCCTCGCCGGCACCGTCGCAGCCGGCACCGCCGCCCGCGCCGAAACCCACGCCCATGCCCTCGGGAGCGGCCGTTGTTCTGGCGGCTACAGCCCACTCGGTGGCGAGGCTCGGCCGGTCGCCGGCGGAGAACGAGGACAGCTGCGCGATCCGGCCGGAGCTCGGCCGGTTCGCCGTGGCCGACGGGGCGTCGACCTCGGCCCGACCGGAGGTGTGGAGCCGGCTGCTGGTCGACGCCTACGCCCACGACGGGCTCGACCCGCTCGCTCCCGACGTCCTGCGTGCGCTGCGCGAGCGCTGGTGGGCGCAGGTGAGCCGGCCGGGGCTGCCCTGGTTCGCGCGGGCGAAGCTGCAGTCGGGCGCAGACGCGTCTTTCCTCGGGCTTTCCGTCGACGTCGCGAACCAGAGTTGGACAGCGACGTGCGTCGGTGACTCGTGCGTGTTCCACCTACGCGACGGGGAGACGCGCTCGGTGGGCCCGGTCGGGCGGTCCAGCGACTTCACCCGGTTCGCGGAGCTGGTCGGCAGCCACGGCCCGTCCGCCCCGGAGCCGACCCTGCTGACCGGTGAGCTGCGGCCTGGCGACGTGCTCGTCCTCGCCACCGACGCGCTCGCCCGGCTCCTGCTGCACGCGGCCGAGACCCGCGGCCGGATGCCGTCGCCCTGCTGGCTCGCGCAGACCGCCGGCCGGTTCTCCCGCGCCGTCGCCGCCTACCGGCACCACGGGTACCTCGCCGACGACGACACGACGATCTGCGTGGTGCAAGCGTGAGCCCGCGCCGGCCCGAGGGCATGTGAATGAAACTGCCAACCCTGCTCGACTACCAGCAGGCCGTCCAGATCCCGCGGCTGTCCTTCCTGGACGACCAGCTGCGGGAGAGCGTGCCGCGGCTGACCCCGCTGGGCATGCCGGCGGTCGCCACCGGCGGGTTCGCCCTGACCTTCGACGTCAGCCTGGACGGCCGGCGCCACGCCGTGCGCTGTTTCCACCGGCACAGCGACAACCTGGAGCTGCGCTACGCCTGCATCGCCGAGTTCGTCCGCTCGGCCGCGCTGGACTTCCTGGTCGGCGTGGACTACCAGCCGGCCGGGATCCGGGTGCGCGGCCACTGCTGGCCGATCGTGCGGATGGAGTGGATCGACGGCGCGCGGCTCGACGACTGGGTCCAGGAGAACCTGGACCGGCCCGCGCACCTCGACCGGGCCCGGCTCGGCCTGGGCTTCGCCGTCTCCGAGCTGCGCCGCCGCGGTGCCGCGCACGGCGACCTGCAGCACGGCAACATCCTCGTGCTGCCGGACACGTCCGTGCGGCTCGTCGACTACGACGGGATGTACCTGCCGGGGCTGAGCGGGCTCGGCGCCTCCGAGCGGGGCCACCGCAACTACCAGCATCCGGACCGCTCGAACCAGTACGACGTCACGCTCGACCGCTTCGCCGAAGAGGTGATCACGGTGTCGCTCGCCGCCCTCGCCCGGAATCCGGGCCTGTGGCGTGAGTTCAACACCGGCGAGAACCTGATCTTCTCGGCCGCGGACTTCGCCGACCCGTCCGCCTCGGCCCTGTTCGCCCGCCTCGAGCGGATGCCCGGGGTCGCGGCCGCCGCGCGCCGGCTGCGGGACGCCTGCCTGGTCGACTTCCAGGACGTGCCGGCGGTGCTCGACGCCGACGCGCTCGCTCCGTACCGGTCGGGCGCTCCGTACCGGTCGGGCGCGGTGGGCGGGGCCGGCTGCGCCGGGGTGACCGGCCCGGCACTCGCGGCCGGCCCGGCGCCCGCGGGCCGCGCGGCGCCCGCGGACCGTTCAGCGCTTCCGCCGCATCCGGTGCGACCTGTGCGGCCGGCGCGGCCGGCTGGTCCGGTGCCGGTGGGCGGGCACGAGGCGGTGACATGGCACCCGCGTCCGGCCGGCGTCGTGGGTGTGGTCAGCACGGTGAGCGCGGCGCGTTACCTGCGCACCCGGCCGCTGCGGCCGGCCCCGGTGCCCGTCGGTGGGCCCGGGGTGCTCTCCGCCCTCGACCGGGCCGGTCTGCTCGCCCGCCGGGGGGAGGAGATCACCGTCGTCGGTCGGGTCGTCCGGGTCCGGCAGCTGGAACGCACCGGCATGATCACGGTCCTGGAGTTCGGGGACGACCGTGGCGGCGGCTTCAGCGTCGTCGGGTGGGACCGGGTCAGCAGGGAGCTCGTCGCGACCCACGGCGACCCTGCGCGGCTCGCGGGCACCTGGGTGCGGGTGATCGGGCAGTTGGCCGTGGACGACCGGGGGAGCTCGTTTCACGGGCCCACCGCGACGTCGCCGGCGCGGCTCGTTCGGCCGACCGGGCCGAGCTGGTCCAGCCAGTCCAGCGGCTCGGGCCGCGACGGCCGCGACGGCCGGGGGAGCCGCGCCGGCAGCGGGAGCCGGGACAGCCGGGGGGGCCGATCCGACGCTGCCGCCGGGCGGCCGCCCGCGCCCCGGATCGAGCTGCGCAGGGGGAGCCTGCTGCGGGTGCTGACCGAGCGCCAGGCCGAGAGCCTGCTGAACCGGCCCGGGACGGTGCCCGCCGCGCCCGCGACCCGCTCGGCCTACGGATCGGGGCCGGTCCTGCCGCCCCGCCGGCCGATCCCTCCGCCGCCGGTGCCGGGGCCGACGCTGACCCGTTCGCCGGCGTGGCGCGGGTGGAGCTGACGGCACCGCGGGCCCCCCGCGATCGTGGTGCCCCTCGCCCGGACGGGTGGTGTCCGTATAGCCCGGGACTAGTCCCTCCCCGGGACTCGAGAAACCCCTGCCACCAGGGAAAACACACCCCGATCGGCGTACCGCCCGGGGCCTGTCGGGCCCCCCACGAGGCGGTGCCGAGAGCGCTGCGGCGATCTGTTCGCGGGCCGGCCCCGGCCGGCGGCGAATTCCTGATGACGGCCGTCCCTGACCCGACGGCCGTTGCCGCGCAGAGCGGCCCCGCCGCCCTGACCCCCGCGGCGGGGCCGCACCCCCCGCCCGCTCTGACCATCGCGGCGGAGCTGCACCCCCGCCGCTCTGACCCCCGCGGCGGGGCCCTACCCCGCCGCCCTGACCATCGCGGCGGGGCCCCACCCCCGCCCCGTCCGAGTGGTCGCCTATTCGTGCGGATAATTAAGCGCATGGGGATGGCTGGTCGGCAGGCGCTGGTGATCGGTGGGGGCATCGCGGGACCCGCGGCGGCGATAGCGCTTGCCCGGGCCGGCATTCTTCCCACGGTCTTCGAGGCCGACGCCGACCCGGAGTCCGCCGGCAGCCTGCTGCTCGGCGTCGCCCCGAACGGCCTGCGCGGCCTGGAGCTTCTCGGCGTCCAGGGCCTCGACGAGGCCGGGCACCTCTCGGCGGGAAACCATTTCGTCGACGTCCACGGCCGCCACCTCGGCACGATCGAGGCGCCCGCCCGGGTGATCCGCCGCAGCGAGCTGCGGCGGGTGCTGCTGCGGGAGCTCGACCGGCGCGGGATCCCGGTCGTTCCGGCGAGCAGGTTCGACTCGGTCGACGACCGGGGCGAGGCCGGCGTCCGCGCCTACTTCGCCGACGGCTCCAGCGCCGTGGGTGACTTCCTGCTCGGCTGCGACGGCCTGCGCTCCCGGGTGCGCCGCCACGTCGCGCCCGAGACGCCCTGGCCGACCTTCGCCGGCCTGGTGACCGTCGGCGGGTTCGCGGACCGCGTCGGCCGCTCGTACAAGACCGGCATGCTCGAGTTCACCATCGTCGGCACCGGGACGTTCATCCACTACGGCACGGCGGGCGGTGAGGTGATGTGGGCGATGTCGATGGTGTCCACCGACCCGTGGCCCTCACCGCGCACCGACGCCGGTCAGGAGCAGGTGCGACGCCGGCTGCTCACCCAGCTCGAGCACGCCCCCGCCCACCTGCGGTCGGTCGTGGACGCGACCGACCGGCTCGAGCGGCTCCCGCTGTCGGTCCTGGAGCCGGTCGGGACCTGGTACCGCCGCAACGTCTGCCTGCTCGGGGACGCCGCCCACGCCATGCTCCCGCACGCCGGCCAGGGGGCGTCCATGGCGATCGAGGACGCGATCGTGCTCGGCCGCTGCCTGCGCGACGCCCCGACGGCCCCCATCGGCTTCGCCGCCTACCGGGCGGCCCGCGCCGAGCGGGTGGCGCACGTCCACCGGCTGGCCCGACGCAACCGGCCGCGCACCCCGCCGCCGAACGCCCCCGCCCGCTGGATGCGCGACCACATCGTCCCGGTGGCGATGAAGGTCGGCCTGCGCCAGATGGCCGCCATGTACGACTACCGGATCGCCTGGGACGAGCCGTCCCCCGGCCGCGACCCGCTCTCAACCGTCTTCTGACATCCAGCCACCCGCCGTCTACTCGATCATCGCGTTGCGGCTGCTCGGCTACGACCTGGACCATCCGGTGATCAGGACGACCCTGGAGACACTCGACGCCTACACCGTGACGCTCCCCGACGAGCGGGCCCGCGGGCGGCCGTCAACGCGGTCGGTCGGTGCCCCTGGTGAACAGGGCGACGCACAGGACTAGCAGCGGGCCGCAGACCAGCAGCCCGGCCTCGGGCCCGACGAGGGTCCACAGCCCGCCGGCGGTGATCGTCGCGACGACCCGGCCGGCGCTCTGCAGCCCGGACAGCGCGCCGAACACGGCCCGGTGCGTCTCCGGCGGGGTGAGCCGCCCGGCGCCGGTGTACTCGGCGGCGTCGACCGCGCCCGCGGCCGTCCCGGCGAGCAGGAAACAGACCGTCATCGCGGTCAGGTCACCCTCGCCGGCGAAGGCGAAGCCGGCGTAGGCGCCGAGCAGGAAGGCCGCGCCGGTCGCGATCACCCGACCGGCCCCGAACCGGTCGGCGAGCCGGCCGCCCCACACCGCCGCGGCGGCCGAGGACAGGTGGAACAGGCCGTAGAGCACGGCGACCACCTGGAGCTGGCTGAGCCGTCCGGAGCCGTCGGGCAGCAACTTGCTGGCGCGCAGCAGCAGGAGCACGGCCGCGATGTTGGACGCCTCGTAGCAGGTGATGCCGAGGGCGAGCCGGCGCAGCGGCGGCTGGCGCAGCAGCGAGAGCTGGGGTCGGGTCTGGGCTGGGATGCCGTGGTCGAGCGTGTCCCGCCCGCGCAGGGTGCCGTGCGCGCTCACGGCGACCGCGGCGACCACCGGGACCAGCGCGAGCAGGATCACCGTCCGCACCTCGACGAACGCCAGCAGCAGCGCCGCCGCGAGCGCGCCGAAGGCGGCGCCGAGGGCCCCCACCGAGCGCTCGAGGCCGAGCCGGGCACCGAGCTCGCGCGGCGCGGAGGTCGAGCTCGCCACCTCCAGCAGCGGCGGGGTACCCAGGCCGCGTGCCACCCACGACCCCGACCGGCACGCCCCGGCCTGCCAGACGGCGTTGCTTCCGGCCAGGAAGGCGGCGGCCAGCGCCAGCCCGGCGTTCCCGGCGACGGTGAACGGCCCGCGCAGCCCGGGCCGGCGGTCGGCGAGCTTCGTCGCGCCGGCACGGGCCGCGCTGCCGCCGGCACGCCCCGCCGCCTCGATCCCGGCGAGCGCGATCGGCGCGGCTCCCAGCGTCCCGGCGATGAACGGTGCGACCACCGCCGTCGTGCTCTCCAGCCCGACGGCGGAGAACAGCAGCGGCAGCCGGGCATGGGTGAGCGAGGCTGCCCGCCCGCCGGCCGGGGCGACGGGCGGGGCCGTCGCGGGGGAGGCGGGAGACCCGTCGTCTGCGCGGCCTCGCGGCGCGGCGGGAGGCGAAACCGACACGCCGGGATCGTACGGTGCTTTCCGTTCGCAGGTGACAGGACCTGCGATGTCGCCGCAGGCCGGGCAGGCACGGGCCGGCTCAGCCGGTGGCTCGGTCGGTAGGAGAGCGGCTCAGCCGGTGCGGGGCGGCAGGGGGAGCGGGAGGGCGGGCAGGCCGTCGATGCTCGCGCCGTTGTACGGGGCCCGATCGCAGTAGGCGCCGAACTCGGGGTCCGTCCTGCGGTCGAAGTACTGGGCGTGCAGCGGGCGCTCGTCCCGGTAGTCCATGAAGGGGACGGCGTAGCCGCAGCTGTCGCTGATCCGCCGCGCGGAGATCAGGATGACCGCCCGAAGCCCGCCCGCGGCCGCCTGGCCGGGCGGGAAGCGGGCGATCAGCTCCGGCCACCGCGGGTCGTCGCGGAACACCGGCTCACCGGTCCCGTGCACCCGGACGATCTTCGGTGGCCCGTCGAAGGCGCACCACATGAGGGTGATCCGGCCGTTCTCGCGCAGGTGCGCGATCGTCTCCGCGTGGCTGCCGCCGAAGTCGAGGTAGGCGACCGTCCGCTCGTCGAGCACGGTGAGCGAGCCGTCGCGGCCCTTCGGCGAGAGGTTGACGTGGCCGTCGGCGGAGAGCGGCGCCGACGCCACGAAGAAGATCTTCTGATCCTCGATGAACGACCGCAGTCGGTCGTCGATCCGGTCATAGGTGCGCCCCATTCCCGGAGTATCCGCGACCGGACGGCCCGCCCACCGGCCTTCGGCGCCGGTGCCCGGAACCCGGTCCTGAACCCGACTCCGAACCTGGCTCGGGGCCGTTCGGGTGGCTGCGCTGATGTGGCGCGTGGGTAGCCGGGTGGTCACCGCGTATCTACCTGTGGACGGGCTCGAGCCCGGTGGTCGCCGTGCGCGCGGCGGTGGGCCGCCAACCGGGTGCCGAGCCCGTCGGGCACGTCCGCCCGATGCCCGATGTCCGATGTCCGATCACGAGTGATCCGGTGGTGACCGTGAACCCGTCCGACGCAGCGGCCCAGGAACCTGGCGGTCGGAGGAGCTGGTGGCGTTGAAGCCGCTGCGGGCCGGTGACCCGCTCGTCGTGGGGCCCTACCGGCTGGCGGCCCGGCTGGGCAGCGGCGGCATGGGCGTCGTGTACCTCGGCGTGGACGGCGCCGGTTGCCAGGCCGCCGTCAAGGTGCTGCGCGACGAGTACCTCGACGACGAGGGCTTCCGCCGCCGGTTCACCCGGGAGGCCGCCGCGATCGCCGTCATCGACAGCCCGCGGGTCGCCCGCCTCCTGGACGCCGAACCGGCCGGTGACCCGCCGTGGATCGCCACCGAATACGTCTACGGCCCCACCCTGCTCGGCGCCGTCACGGCGGACGGCCCCGCCGGGCAGGAGGCCCTGCGCACCCTCGCGACCGGTCTCGCCGAGGCGCTGCGCGCGATCCACGACGTCGACGTGGTGCACCGCGACCTCAAGCCCAGCAACGTCATCCTCGCCGCGGACGGCCCGAAGGTGATCGACTTCGGCATCGCCGCGGGCCTGCCGGGGACGATGACGGCCTCCGGTGTGGTGCTGGGCAGCGTCGGCTACATGGCGCCCGAGCTGATCGCCGGTGACAACCGGCCGGGCCCGGCCGCCGACGTCTTCGGCTGGGCGCTGACGGTCGCGTTCGCGGCGACCGGGCGGGCGCCGTTCGGTGACGGGCCGCTGCAGGCGCTCGTGCTGCGTACGGTGCAGGGAGACGCCGACATCGACGGCGTCCCCGCCGACCTGCGCCCGGTGGTGACCACGGCGCTGCGCAAGCGGCCGGAGCTGCGCCCGGGTGCGGCGGACCTGCTGCGCTGGCTGGTCTCCGGTGACGTGCCGGCCGGCATCGACCCGCGAGCGGACGCCGACCGGGTCCTCGAGGTCGTCACGGGCCCGGACGCTCCGACGGGTGCGGGAGCTCCGACGGGCGGGGACGCTCCGGCCAGCGGAGGTGCCGCCGGGGACGGCGCGCAGGGCCGGCCGGGTCTGCGTCGTCGGGTGCCGGCGGCGGGCCGCCGACTGGTTCCGGCCGCCGGGGTCGTCGCGATCGTCGCCGCGGCGGCCGGGATGAACGTCGTCCCGGGGGACGCGCTGACCGCCGCGCGGTCCAGCCGGGCCGAGCAGGCGGCGCTGCCCGTGGTGAGTGCGGCCGGGGCCGGCCCGGCGGCGGGGTCGCCCGCGACGCGCGACGGGCGGGACCGGGTGGCCGTGCCGATGGACCCGCCACCCCCGCCCCCGCCCGTCGAGCCGCCCGCGGTGGCCGTCACCGGAGCCATCGGTGGAGTCACCGCCGCGGCCGGTCGTCCGGCGCCGGCCCCCGTGCGGCGCGCGTGGGCCGGGCACCCGGCGGCCGCGGGCGCCGGGACCGCGGCGGAGTCGGCGCTGGCCGGCTTCGCCGGCCTCGACCGGCTGCTCGCCCCGTGGCGGCCGACAGTGGGGGAGGTGGCGACCCCCCGGGTGCCGGACCTGCCGGACCTGCCCGACGTGTCGGGGGTGTCCGTCGAGGTCCCGGGAGCGCGGCCGGTCCTGGTGCTCTCCCGCCGCCTGCCCGATGTCTTCTCCCGGACACCCGTGCCGTCGGTGGAACTGCTCCGGACGCTGTCCTGGATGCGGTCGGAGCCGCGGGAACGTGCTGGTCGGGGCACCTCGCGGGGGCATTGACCCGGCTGCGTCGACATACCGGCCCGCATACCGGCCGCCGGCACGACAAATCGTTTCCCCATGCCAGGGGGCGGGGCCGTCCCAGGCGAGTCCCGCCAGATGTCGGCTTGCTCCGTGCGCGGCCTGTTCTGCCGGCGCGGAACGGCACCGGTTATTCCCCCACTGTGTGCGAGCAGGTGATACTGACGTGTTCGCACGAGGGGGGAGACGTTGAATGGCGCCGCGGGCCATGGTGGAGCCGGTTGCCTTCCTGAGCTATGCGCACACGGACGACACCGGTCGCGGTCGTCTCACCAGGCTCAGGACGGATCTGGAACACGAGCTCTGCGAGCGCTCCGGCCGGGATATCAAGATCTTCCAGGATCGCAGCGACGTCGTAGCGGGTGACCTCTGGAGATCCACACTCGAGACCGGGCTGGGCAGGGTTCTGTTCCTGCTGCCGGTGGTGTCCCCCGCCTTCGTGGCCAGCGACGAGTGCCTCCGCGAGTTCACCCAGTTCCTGGCCCTGGAACGCGCCGAGCAGTCCAGGCGCGGCGCGCGCCGCCGGATAATCCCGATCTACTGGTCCGAGGTGGACCTGGCCGGGCTGCTCGCCGCCGCCGAGGAGAGCAGCGACCATCAGCGCGCCGCCATGCTCCGGGTGCTGCGCGACCGCCAGCACCATGCCATCAGGCCACTGCGCACCCTGCGCCCGAGCAGCGGGACGTACGTGCGGGAGATCGGCCGCCTGGCGCAGGTCATGGCGGACCGGCTGCCCCCGCCGCCGAGCCTCGGGAGCCGGCTGGCCGGGTCGGTATCCGTCCTCGCCCGCCGCCGGGGGGGCCGGTTGCGGACCGCCCTCGTCGGCCTGGTCACCGTCCTTGCGGTGCTGGTCTCGTTCGTGCTCTGGAACATCCTCGGATCCGGTGGCGGTGATGGCACCGCCGCCGGCCCGGGCACCGGCGGCCCCTGCGGCACGGCGGCGTTGGAGGTGGTGCGGTCGCGCCAGGGCGAGGCCATCCTGGGAAAGCTGCAGTGCATCGGTCTCCGTACCGGCGCGGACGGGGCCTTTACCGTCGCCGATCCGAACGCCGGTGACGGCGCGCCGGCCGGCCAGGGCGTGCCGGCGGGCGGGGAGGTGCCCAGCGACACCGAGCGGAGCATCGAGGCGGCCTGGCAGCAGATCGTGGCCGAGAACGAGCGGACCGAGCGGGCGGACCGCGAGCGCGGCGCATCGCCCGACTACCTGACGGTCGTGCTGGCCGGCCACCTGAGCTCCGGGGAACAGACGGACGGGCTCGACAACGTCGAGCTGCTTACCGCGCTGACCGGGATGCGGCAGTTCAATGCCGCGCACCGTGACGACCTGCGGATGCGGGTGTGGGCCGCGAACCTCGGCGGGGACGCGGAGTTCGCCGCGCAGGCCGGGGACAAGATCAGCGAGGCCGCCAGGGATGTCGGGCCGGTGATCGTCGTGGGGCTCGGCCAGACCCGTGACGACTCCGAGAAGATGATCAATAATGTCGGCCAGATGGACCTCGCCGGCAACACGGACGCCTTCTCAGGCGTGCCGATGATCGCAGCCACCCAGTCCGGGACGGATCTGACCGGGGAGCCCGGTTACTTCCGGATCGGCGGATCCGACGACCGGCAGGCCGAGATGGGGCTGTCCTGGGCGCCGCGGGGCCTGCTCCACCGGGTTGTGCCGTTCATCGTCTACGACGACGCGGATCGCTGGGGCCGGAGCATGCTCGATGCCTACAACCGGAAGCTGACCAGCCCCGAGTACAAGTCCCGGTTCGACGGCACCGCGTTCGAGACCCTGCTCGAGCAGCGGGTGATCGCCTACTCGACGGATCCCGACACCCCGAGACCGCTGGGTGACGTGCTGGCGGAACCGCAGGACAGGATCTGCGGGGACAACCCCGAGATAAACGGAACGGCGGTGACCGACGCACCCCGGCTCATCATCTATGCTGGGCGGACGGCAGAACTCCCCGAGCTGCTCAGCCTTCTCATGACCCTGCCCGCGAAGTGCCGGAGCAACGTCCACGTGCTGGGTGGCGACGCGCTTTCCGACCTGCGCGACGGGGATGCCTGGGACACCGTCCGGGAAATTCTCGAGAAGGACCCCGTCACCAGGCCGAAGCTCCTGTTCTCGGCTTTCGGCCCGGAGGAGCCGAATTCGGCGCGAAGGCTGCTCGAGAACGGTCTCATCGCCGACTTCGGCCCGGCCGAGAGCGAATTCCGCAGGGTCCGGGACCTTCTCCCGGAGGAGGACCGGCCCAGATTCGCGGAGTTTCCCGACTCGGCCGCCTGGGCCCTGTACGACGCCGTCACGCTCGCCGGGCAGGTCGGGCTGCGTGCCGGGTCGTGCCGGCGCGAACCGGCCGGGGACGGGTGCCGCGAGCTGCTGGACCGGGCGGACGCCGTCCGCGAGACGTCGCACCGCCGGCTCACCACCGGTTTCGACGGCTTCGACCTGTACGTCGCGCTCCGCGAGGTCTACCAGGGCAGACGCGGCTTCGTGGGGGTCACCGGGGTCGTGCACGACCCCGAGCCCGACCGCGCGCTCGACGTGCCCGACCAGGGCGGCGGCCTGGACCCGGCCGGGAAGCTGATGGTGGTCTACGAGCTCTCCGCGGAACCGTCGCGCGCGGTCATCACCGTCAGCTGTGCCATCCCGGACCCGCGCGCCGCGGCAGCGGCGAGCACGCGCTGCGACGGTCGGGAGGTCGGCCTCGGAGCGCCCTGACCCGCCCCGCCCGGGCGCCGTCGGGACGTCAGCCGACCGCGGGCGTCCCGACCGCCGGAGGTCTCAGACGGGGCCCGTGATCGCGCGGAACGCCCCGTCGAGGTCGGCGAGGATGTCGTCCACGCCCTCGAGGCCGACGCAGAGCCTGACCAGGTCGGCGGACACCCCGCTGGTGAGCCGTTCGTCCTCGCGCAGCTGCGCGTGCGTGGTGGACGCCGGGTGGATGGCCAGCGAGCGGACGTCGCCGACGTTCGCCAGGTGGCTGTGCAGCTCCAGCGCCTCGATGAACGCGGGCCCGGCCGCCGCCCCGCCGCGCAGGCCGAACGCGACCACCGCCCCGGTGCCGCGCGGCAGGTAACGCGCCGCCGCGGCGTGCCACGGGCTGGAACGCAGCCCCGGGTAGGCCACCCAGCCGACCTCGTCGCGCGCGGCCAGCCACTCGGCGACGCGCAGCGCGTTGGCGCTGTGCCGCTCCATCCGCAGCGACAGCGTCTCCAGGCCCTGCAACAGCAGGAACGCGTTCATCGGCGCCAGCGCGGGGCCGAGGTCGCGCAGCAGCCGCGCGCGGGCCCGCAGGATGAAGGCCGTCTCGGGGAAGGCGTCGAGGAACACCAGGCCGTCGTAGGCCGGGTCCGGTTCGGTGAACCGCGGGTAGCGCCCGTTGCCCCAGTCGAACCGGCCGCCGTCGACGATGATCCCGCCGATGGACGTCCCGTGCCCGCCGATGAACTTCGTGGCCGAGTGCAGCACGACGTCAGCCCCATGCTCAAGCGGGCGGGCCAGGTAGGGCGAGGCCAGCGTGTTGTCGACGAGCAGCGGTATCCCGGCCTCGTGCGCGACCCCCGCGACGCCGGCGATGTCGAGGACGTTCCCGCGCGGGTTGCCGATCGTCTCGCCGTAGAACGCCGCGGTGTTCGGCCGGATCGCCGCGCGCCAGGCGTCGAGGTCGTCCGGGTCGTCGACGAACGTGGTCTCGATGCCCAGGTCGGCCAGGGTGTGGCGGAACAGGGCGTACGTTCCGCCGTAGAGCGACGCGGACGACACCAGGTGGTCGCCGGCGGAGGCGAGGTTGAGGACGGCCAGGGTCTGCGCGGCCTGCCCGCTGGCTGTCGCCAGGGCGGCGACACCGCCCTCGAGGTCGGCGACGCGCTGCTCGAGGGCGTCCTGCGTCGGGTTCACCACCCGCGTGTAGGTGAAACCCGTCTCGGTGAGGGCGAACAGACCGGCGGCGTAGGCCGCGTCCGGGAACACGAACGAGGTGCTCTGGTAGATCGGCACCGCGCGGGCCCCGGTCGTGGGATCGGGGCGGGTCCCGGCGTGGATCTGCCGGGTCTCGAACGACCAGTCCGGCGTGCCCGCCGCCGGCCGCCCCGGCTCGCCTCTCTCGCGGGGCGCCGGCGTGACGGCCTTCTGGCCTGCCGGCGCGGCGGTGTTCTGGCGGGCCGGGGAGGCGCCGATGGTGTCGGTCACGCGCCGCCTCCGGCCGCCGGCGCCACGCCCGCCGGGGGTGCCACGCCCGCCGGGGGTGCCACGTCGGCGTAGTGGCGGCGGGCCACCTCGGGATGGCTGCGCAGCCAGCTCTTCAGGGTGTTCGTCCCGTGCTGGGCGAAGATCGGGTTCTCCGGGTCGGGTGGTTCGGCGTCGGGGATCTCCGCGAGGAGGGCGTCGGGCAGCGGCATGGGTTCGAGGGTGGCCGACAGCCGTGGCCCGAAGAAGAACGCCACGGACACCCGCTCGTGGCCTGGTGGTGGGCTCACGACCCGGTGGACGGTTGCCCGGTGGTAACGCCGGGTGGCCAGCTCGAACATCTCGCCGATGTTCACCACGAACGCGCCAGGCACTGCGGCGGCCTCGATCCACCCGCCCGCGCCGTCGGCGACCTGTAGGCCGGACGGGCCCGTGGGGGAGCGGGGGTCCGGGTGGGCGCTGTCCTGGCGGGCTGAGCGGACGCCGTCCTGCAGGACGAAGGTCAGGAAGCCGCCGTCCTTGTGCGCGCCGACGCCCTGGCCGATGCCTTGGTCGACGTTCTGGCCGTCCGCGGCGGCGTTGGGCTCGGCAGCGTCGTGTCCGGCAGCGTCGTGTCCGGTGGTGCTGCCGGCGGGGGTCGGCAGGTAGCGCAGCAGTTTCAGATGGGAGCGGGGCTCGGCGGAGAAGGTCGGGTCCAGGTGGTCGGGCGGCAGCCCCAGCGATTCGGCGAGCGCACGCACCAGCACCCGCGCGACGCGCCCAAGCTCGGCCAGGTAGGCGAGGGCGGCCACGCGCAGCTCCGGCAGCGCCGCCGGCCACTGGTTGGGCCCGTCCAGACGCAGGTAGGGCGGGTCGTCCGGCCCGAGGACGCGGGCCGGCCGCTCGTCGGAGATGTCGATCTGCTCGCGGAGGTCCGGCCTGCCCCGGGTTATCTCGTGCCCGAGGCGGGTGTAGCCGCGGAAGTGCGGGGAGTGGACGTTCTCGATCTCGAGTTTGGCAGCGAGCGGCAGGTCGAAGAACGCGCGGCTCACCGCGATGATCCGCTCCGTGAGGCCGGAAGGTACGCCGTGCCCGGTCAGCTGGAGAAAGCCCGGATCGCGGCAGGCCGCGCGCAGTGCGTCGAGGAAGTCCCGGCGGTCGGCACGGCCGTCCGGCGCGGTGTAGTCGCGCAGGTCGAGGACGGGGAGTCGCGCGGCACCCGCGCTCGCGGCGCGCGGACGAGCGGGGGAGTCGGGGGAGTCGGGCATGCGAGCCTCCCTGCTCCGGGCGGGATGCGTCGGCGGGACTTTACTCCCTTTCCCGATCGGAGAAGTAGTTTTCCGTAAAGGGCGAGGTCGTGGGTCCACAGGACGTTCGGTGTTGGGTTGGTGACACACAGGAGTGCGGCGTGGGACACGTTGGACGCGTGTTGTCGGCCCGGTATCCGGCGTGTTTCGGTTCGGGCATGTCGACTCCGCTGATGCTGGTGCGTCGGGAGTACATCGATCTGCTCCGCGTCACCTCGGCCGCCTGTACCGGCGGCCGGCCGCTCGGCTAGTTCCCGTCGGGCGAGCGCGACACCCCGCTCCCACGGTCCCACGCTCGCGCTGCTCCTGCGCTCCCACGCTCGCGCTGCTCCCGCAAGCCGCACGCATCCGTCCGGTGGCGCCCGCCGTCCCGTACATGTGGTCCGGCACCGCTGTGACCCGCACTGCGAGCGGGGCCGTTCGGCCGACGCGCTGCCAGGCCATGACCCGGCGGAGTGGTGCCGGTGCGGCGTGTATCCGCGCCATTCCGCTCCGGGCGGGGCATCCTTCTTCCGGCCCCGGGCCGAGGTGCCGAACGGCCACCCGGCCGCGACCAACGGATGTGCGCCGGGGGGCCGGCCAGGCCATGAGATGGGCGTGGCGCACCCCGTGAGGCCCCCCGTCCACGCCGCCGTCCGAGAACCACCCCGAACCAGGCTCCGCCGTACCACCACCGCCAGAGGGGGACTTCCGCCATGACCGAGTCGAACTGGTCGTTCGAGACGCAGCAGATCCACGCGGGCGCCCAGCCCGATCCGACGACCGGTGCGCGAGCCGTCCCGATCTACCAGACGACGAGCTTCGTCTTCCGCGACACCGACCACGCGGCCGCGCTGTTCGCGCTCGGCGAGCCGGGCAACATCTACACCCGGATCATGAACCCCACCCAGGACGTCTTCGAGCAGCGCGTCGCCGCCCTCGAAGGCGGGATCGGCGCGCTCGCCACGGCATCGGGGCAGGCGGCGGAGACGCTGGCGATCCTCAACCTGGCCGAGGCCGGCGACCACATCGTCAGCTCCGCGAACCTCTACGGCGGCACCTACAACCTGTTCCACTACACGCTGCCCAAGTTCGGCGTCTCGGTGTCGTTCGTCGACAACCCGGACGACCTTGACGCCTGGCGGGCCGCGGTACGCCCCGAGACGCGCGCCTTCTACGGCGAGACGATCGGCAACCCGCGCGGGGACGTCTTCGACACCGAGGGCGTCGCGGCCGTCGCGCACGAGGCCGGGATACCTCTGATCATCGACAACACCCTGGCGACGCCCTACCTGTACCGGCCGTTCGAGCACGGCGCCGACATCGTCGTGCACTCGGCGACCAAGTTCATCGGCGGCCACGGCACCTCGATCGGCGGGATCATCGTCGACAGCGGCCGGTTCGACTACGGCGCCAGCGGGCGGTTCGCGAACTTCACCACCCCCGACCCGAGCTACCACGGCCTGGTCTACTGGGACGCCCTCGGCCACGGCAGCTACATCGCCAAGACCCGGGTGCAGCTCCTGCGCGACCTCGGCCCGGCCGTCGCGCCGCTCAACTCCTTCCTGTTCCTGCAGGGCCTGGAGACGCTGTCACTGCGGATGGAGCGGCACAGCGCCAACGCCCAGCGGGTCGCCGAGTGGCTGCAGGCGCGCGACGAGGTGAGCTGGGTCGCCTACCCGAAGCTGGCCGGTTCGCCGTGGTACGAGCGGGCGAGCCGGGTCCTGCCCCGCGGCGCGGGCGCCGTGCTGGCGTTCGGTATCGAGGGCGGTGCGGCGGCGGGCCGGAAGTTCGTCGAGGGCCTGGAGCTGTTCAGCCACCTCGCCAACATCGGCGACGTCCGCTCGCTGGTCATCCACCCGGCGACGACCACCCACTCGCAGCTCACCGACGCCGAGCAGGCGGCGACCGGGGTCACCCCCGACCTGATCCGGCTGTCGGTGGGCATCGAGGGCATCGACGACATCCTCGCCGACCTCGACGCGGGCTTCCGGGCCGCGAAGTCCGGATGACCGACCAGCGTCAGGACGCCGCACCCGCCAGCCAGCCGGCGCCGCCACCCCGGCCACCGTCGGGTCCGCGGCCGGCACCGCCGTCGCCGTCGCCGCCGCCGTCGCCGTCGCCGTCGCCGTCGCCGTCGCCGTCGCCGTCGCCGTCGCCGTCGCCGCCGCCGCCGCCGTCGCCGCCGCCGCCGCCGGCGTCGGCGGCGTGGCGCCCCGGCGACCCGGTGGGAGATCGCCGGTTCGTCAGGTCGGCCGGCCCGCTGACCCTGGAACGCGGTGGTTCGCTGCCCGAGGTGACGATCGCCTACGAGACGTGGGGCACGCTCGCGCCCGACGCGGGTAACGCCGTGCTGGTGCTGCACGCGCTCACCGGCGACAGTCACGCCGCCGGCGGCGCCGGGCCGGGGCATCCGACCCCGGGCTGGTGGGGTGGGCTGGTGGGGCCGGGCGCCGTCCTCGACACCAACCGGTTCTTCGTCGTCTGCCCGAACGTCCTCGGCGGCTGTCAGGGCACCACGGGCCCGGCCTCCGCCGCGCCCGACGGACGTCCCTGGGGTGGCCGCTGGCCGGAGATCACCGTCGGTGACCAGGTCAGGGCGGAGGCCCTGCTGGCCGACGAGCTCGGCGTGGGCCGGTGGGCGGCCGTCATCGGCGGCTCGATGGGCGGGATGCGGGCGCTGGAATGGGCGCTGGCGTTCCCCGCCCGGGTACGGCGCGCCGTCGTGATCGCCTGCGGAGCGGCGGCGACCGCCGAACAGATCGCGCTCTACGCCACCCAGCTTGCGATGATCCGTGCCGACCCGAACTGGCACGGCGGTGACTACCACGACCGCCCGCCCGGGGCCGGGCCGCACGTCGGGCTGGGCCTGGCCCGGCAGATGGGGCAGGTCAGCTACCGCAGCGAGCGCGAGCTGGCCCACCGGTTCGGCAACGCGGTGCAGGCGGACGGCCGCTACGCCGCCGCGTCCTACGTCGAGCATCACGGGGCGAAGCTGGCGCACCGTTTCGACGCCGGCAGCTACCTCACGCTGACCGCGGCGATGATGAGCCAGGACGCCGGCCGCGGCCGTGGCGGCGTGCCAGCGGCGCTGCGGGCCTGCCCCGTCCCGGTGACGGTCGCCGGCATCGACAGCGACCGCCTCTACCCGCCGCGCCTGCAGGCCGAGCTCGCCCGCCACCTGGGCACCGAGCTGCGCCTCGTCCCCTCCGCGTCGGGTCACGACGGCTTCCTGCTCGAGACGGCCGCCGTCGGCAGGGTCGTCCGCGACGCGCTCGCCCCCGCCGCGACGTGCTGATCGCCCCGGGCGGCCTTCGTGCCGCTATCCGGCGGGTCCGACCTGATGGAGGTGGTGGGCCAAAGCCTCGTGCCTGCCGCCCGACGACGCGGTGGACGCGTGATCCGTGTGGACCGTCGCCGCGGTCAGTCGGGAGACGGCGTGGATCATGGAGTGCTCGGCCTCCACCGCGATCGCGTGCGCGTCGACGACGGTCAGGTGCTCGTCCACGAGGATGTCGGCCTCGGCGCGGAGTTGGTGGCCGATCCACCGCAGCCGCAGCGCGCCGACCCCGCGTACCCCGGCCGTCGCGGCCAGCGCGGCCTCCGCCGCGTCGACCAACCCGGGATCAACGGCATCCATCAGGCGCTCGTAGACCTCCCGGACCGCGTCCCGCAGCACCGCGAGGATCGCGACCGTGACCATGAGGCCGATCAGCGGGTCCGCCAGCTGCCAGCCCAGCCCGACCCCGCCGGCGCCGATCAGCACGGCCAGCGAGGTGAATCCGTCCGTGCGGGCGTGCAGCCCGTCGGCGACCAGTGCCGCCGACCCGATTCTCCGGCCTGTTTCGATCCGGTAGCGGGCGACCCATTCATTGCCGATGAATCCGAGCAGGCCGGCCACCGCCACCGCCGGCAGATGCGACACGTCCCGCGGATGGATCAGCCGGTCCACCGCCTCGTATGCGGCCACCCCCGCGGACGCGGCGATGACGAGCACCACCGCGATGCCGGCCAGGTCCTCCGCACGGCCGTACCCGTAGGTGAACCGGCGGGTCGCCGGCCGCCGGCCCAGCCAGAACGCGACCGCGAGGGGAAGCGCGGTCAGCGCGTCCGCGGCGTTGTGGATGGTGTCTCCGAGCAGGGCCACCGACCCGGAGAGCAGGACAACGACGAACTGACAGACGGCCGTGACACCGAGGATCACCAGGGAGTTCCGCAGCGCCCGTATCCCCGCCGCGGACGCGGCCTCCGCGTCCATCCGGCCGGACAGGCCGTGCGAGTGGCGGTGGGGGTGCGGGAGACGCAGCCGCTCCCAGCCGCGGTGCCGTGACCCGTGCCCGTGCCCGTGGACGGCGCCGCGCGAATGGTGTGCCCGATCGTCGTTCGCCGCATTTTCCGGAGCTGGATTCGGCGGGCTGAAGTCCTTCACGCGAATACCGTGACACGAAAACAATATTGCGGCTACAAGGCGGAAAGCCCGATGTCGCAGGTGCAAGCATTTCGCTTCTGCGACCATTCCTCTGGTGCGTCGGGGGTGGGCTCCGGGTGAGCGTCGTTGTGACCCCCAGTTGGTCGATCAGTCGTCCCCCGGCCGGGCGGTGCGTGATCCCCGGCGGCCGTGGCTGTCCGTGAGCGTGCGACGATCGCCACGCAGAGCGGCGGCTTCGGTGACCGCGCTGTGAACGCGTAACTGCACAGCCGCCCACGCCACGTGGCGGCCGGCGGAGGGGATCCGTGTCGACGATCGTGATCGGCCCGGCAACGGACCGCTGGGGCCGGTACCGGTTAGCGTCGGCGGCCCTCGCGCTCGGCGCGGTGGCGGGCGGTCTCGCCCTCGCCGCCGGATGGCCGTACTGGCGTGCCGAGCCCGCGGCGGCCGCGGTCAACGCCTTCGTGACCGGCGCGTTCGTCACCTCCGGGATCCTGCTCGCCAGCCTCGCCGCGCTGCGCCGCACCGGTCTGCTCGCCATCGCGGCCGGGCTGTGCTGGGCCGCCACCTGGCTGCTGTGCCGGGAGGTCGGACCGCTTCCGGCGATCGGCCTGTTCGCGAACGCGCTGTTCTTCGTCGTGCTCGGCTGGGGGGTGCTGCTCTACCCGGACGGGCGGCTCACCGGACGGGCGGACTGGTGGGCGGCCATGGCCACCACCGTGGCGTTCGGCCTGCTGGCCGTGGTGGCGATCATCGTGGCCGAACCGGAGTGGAACGGGTTCGCGCCGGAGGTCCGCTGGCCGTCCCTGCTGTCCGACGAGGCCGTGTTCGGGTTCGTCAGCGACCTCTACACGGTCGTCAACCCGGTGCTCGCGGTGGTGTTCGTCGGCCTGCTCGTGCGGCGCTGCGCCCGGCTCTACGGGCTGGAGCGCTCGCTGATCGCGCCCGCGCTCGCCGTGCTGGGCGTCGTCGTGCTCTGCCTGGCGGCGCTGTCACCCACGCTGGAGAACCACCGGCCTGGGCACGTCGCCGACGGTATCGCCGCGCAGGGCGCCGCGCTGGCGGTGTTCCCGCTCGCGCTGCTCGTCGCGATGGTGCGGCGCGCCGTCGCCGCGGCGACGGCGGCCGATCGCATGCTGCGTCTCGGCGGCGGCCCGGCGACGGTCGGCGCCGTCCGGGACGCGCTGCGCAGCGTGCTGCGCGACGGCACCGTGGACGTCTTCTTCTGGCTGCCCGAGGAGCATCGTTTCGTCGACGTCGACGGGGAGGCGGCCGACCCGGACGGGCGGCCGCAGGCCTGGCGCCAGGAGGTGACGGCGACCTCGGGGGAGCGGCTCGCGGTGGTGACCGGCGGGCCGCTGCTGCGTCGGCACGCACCGTTCACCGAGGCCGCGCTGCGGGCCGCGCGGCTGGCGCTGCAGAACGCGCAGCTCCAGGTCGCCATCCAGGCGCAGCTGGTGGAGACCCGGGCCGCCCAGCGGCGCGTCGAGGAGGCCGAGGCCGCCGAGCGCAACCGCATCGCGCGTGATCTGCACGACGGTGTGCAGCAACGCCTGCTCGCGCTGGCGATGTCGGCGAGTGCGGCGGAGTGGTCCACCGACGACGATCCGGACAGCACGGCATCGGTGTTCCGGGACATCCGGGCGGGGCTGCTGGCGGTGAACGCGGAGGTCCGCAACGTCGCCCGCGGTCTGGACCCGGAGATCCTGCGTACCGCCGGCCTGGCCGGGGCGGTCCGGGACGCGGCCGGCCGCCCGGGGCTGCCCGTGGACCTGCGCGTCGAGCTCACCGGCACCGCCCCCTACGGCGACCTCGCCGAGCGCACGGTGTACTTCGCGGTCTGCGAGGCGCTGGCGAACGCGGTGAAGCACTCCGGGGCCGGCGCAGTGTGGGTGCGGCTGACCGGCGGTGAGGCCCGGCTCGAGGCCGAGGTCCGCGACGACGGCCGCGGCGGCGCCGCGGCCGGCACCGCCGGGGGCCTGGCCGGCCTGCGGGACCGGGTCGACGCCGCGGGCGGCAGCATGCTGCTGACCAGCCCGCCCGGTGCAGGGACGACGGTACTTGTCAGCGTCCCCGTCGGCGGTGCGCGCTGACGCCGCGCCCGGGGCACATGGCGCACCCGTTGGCACGGTTGGTCCGGCGGGGGTGGGCGGTGGCGCGTCCGCTGCTGCCGGCGGTGGGCGCCGGTGCCGCGGTCGCCGCGGGGACGCTCTGCGCCGGCTGGCCCTACCTGCGTCACGAGCCCGCGCTGGCGGCGTTGAACATTCTCGTCGCCGGCTCGCTGACCACCGCCGGCGTCCTGCTGGCCGGGTCGGCGCTGCTGCGGCGCACCGGCGTCCTGCTCGCCGGGGCCGGTCTCGCCTGGCTCACGACGTGGACGATGAGCTGGGACACCGGCGTGCTGCCGCTGCTGGGCATCGCCGGCAGCTGCCAGTTCTATCTGCTGTTCTGCACCGCGCTGCTGCTCTACCCCGACGGGCGGTTCATCGGGCGGGCCGACCGGGCGATCCTGGTGCTGATGGCGATCGTGCTCGGGCCGCTGATGCTGTGGAGCATCCTCGCCTCGCGGCCCGAGTGGAACGGGTACGCCCCGGACGTCTGGTGGCCCGCGCCCCTGGCCGACGAGGACGTCTTCGGTGCGATCAGCGACGCGTACCAGGTGGTCAACCCGCTGCTCGCGGTCGGTTTCGCGGTTCTGCTGATCCGACGGCTCCGGCGGGTGCGCGGCCCGGAGCGCGCCGTCGCGCCGCTGGTGCTGCTCGGGGTGGGCGTGGCGATGGCCGGCGCGGCCCTGCTGGCACCGGCCATCGAGGCCGATGACCTGAGCCGGGTGCTGGGGGCGGTCGCGTCGCAGGGCGCTGTTCTGGCGGTGTTCCCGGCGATGCTGGTGGTCGCCACCGGCCGCCGCGTGCTCGGCGTGGCCACCGCCGCCGACCGGGTGCTCCGTCTCGCCGCGCCGGCGACCGTGCGCAGCGTCCGCGACGCGCTGCGTGCCGTCCTGCACGACCCGACGGTCGAGGTGTACTTCCGGTTGCCCGGCGGCGCGGGGTATGTCGACGTGGACGGCCGGCCGGCCGTCGCCCCGGTGGAACCGCGTGGTCCCCGCTGGACGCGCGACGTCCGCACCCGGGCCGGCGAGCCGCTCGCCGTGGTGACGGGTGATCCCGCGCTCGGCCATCACGGTGCGTTCACCGACGCGGCGCTGCGGGCCGGGCGCCTCGCGCTGGAGAACGCCCAGCTGCAGGTCGCCGTCCGGGCCCGGCTGGTCGAGACGCGGGAGGCGCACCTGCGCGAGGCCGACGCGCAGGCCGCGCAGCGCCGCCGGATGGCCCGCGACCTCCACGACGGGATGCAGCGGCGGCTCGCCGAGCTCGAGCGGGCCGCCGCCGCGGCCGAGGACGCTGCGGCGGCCGACCCGGTCGCGGCGCGGACCGTGCTGCGGGGGCTGCACGAGGGCCTGCTCGCCGCGAACCAGGAGGTCCGCGACCTGGGGCGTGGCCTGAGCCCGCGGGACGGCACCCACGCGGCCCCGGCGCGCTCCCGCTCCGCCGGCTGATCAGCCCGGCCAGCCGGAGCCGATCAGCCGGCCGGCCAGCCGAAGGGCTGATCGGCCGGCAGACGCGATCAGCCCGCGTGGACGGGCACCCCGTCGACCGCGGGGACGTCGTCCCGGCCCGCACGGACCAGCAGGATCACCGCGACCAGGGCGATCCCCACGAGCCCGGCGCTCCATACGAACGACGTGGTGTAGCCCTCGATGGCCGCCTGCCGCTGCGCGGCCGCGCCGGTGCCGTGCGAGCCCAGGTAGTCCGAGACCGCCGTCGCGTACACGGTGTTCAGCAGCGCGACGCCGAGTGACCCGCCGACCTGCTGGGTGGTGTTGACCAGCGCGCTCGCCACACCGGCGTCGTGGTCGGCGACCCCCAGCAGGGAGACGCTGGACATCGGGACGAACGCGAGGCCCATCCCGAGGCTGATCAGGATCTCGGCGGGCAGGACGTGGCCCGCGTAGCTGGAGTCCGCCCCGATCTGGCTGAGCAGGACCAGCCCGCCGGCGGCCAGCGCGGTGCCGATGATCATCAGTATCGTCGGCCCCACCCGGGGGAGGAACTGGCTGGCCAGACCGGCCGAGAGGATGATGCCCGCGCTGAACGGCAGGAAGGCGAAGCCGCTGCGCAGCGCGCTGTACCCGAGCGTCGACTGGAAGTAGAAGGTGAGGAACAGGAACATCGCGAACAGGCCGCCGCCGATGAGTAGCGACGCCAGGAAGGAGCCGCCTCGGTTGCGTTCCAGCGGCACGCGCATCGGCAGCAGCGGGGCGGCCGTGCGTGTCTCGATCACGACGAACACCGCGAGCAGCGCCACCGCGCCGGCGAGCAGGCCGATCGTGGTCGCCGAGCCCCAGCCGTCGTCGGCCGCGACGGTGAACCCGTACACGAGTGCGAGCAGGCCGGCGGTGACGGTCACCGCGCCGGGGATGTCGTAGCTCGGTGTGCCCTCGGCCTTGCTCTCCCGCACGATGGGCAGCGCGGCCGCGGCGGTGGCGAGGGCGATCGGGACGTTGACCAACAGGCACCAGCGCCAGGACGCGTACTCGGTGAGCAGCCCGCCGACGATGAGCCCGATCGCCGCGCCGCCACCGGAGATCCCGCCGTAGACGCCGAAGGCGCGGGCGCGCTCCTTGCCCTCGGTGAACGTCACGGTGATCAGGGAGAGTGCCGCCGGGGCGAGGAGCGCCGCGCAGGCACCCTGCAGGGCCCGGGCCGCGAAAAGGAACTCGGCGTTGGGAGCGGCGCCGCCCAGCGCCGAGGCGGCCGCGAAGCCGACCAGGCCCCAGATGAAGATCCTCTTGCGTCCGAGGAAGTCGGCGATGCGCCCGCCGAGCAGGAGCAGGCCGCCGAACGCCAGGGTGTAGGCGGTCATGACCCACTGCCGGTTGGCGGTGGAGATGCCCAGGTCGCTCTGGGCGTGCGGGAGGGCGATCGTCACGATCGACGCGTCGAGCACGACCATGAGCTGGGCGACCGCGATGATGCTGAGCGCCAGCCAGCGTCGCGGGTCGAGCTGGCTACTCGCCCCTGGTGACCCGACCGCGGCGGGCGGGTGCCCGTCGCCGACGACGTCGGTGGAAACGGTCACGGAAGATCTCCTCGTGTCCGGTGGTTGCTGTCAGTCGAGGTGGTCACCGGGAGTGGCCCGGCATCTGGTTCGCTGTCGAATAGTACGCGGCCTGATAGTACAGGCTCGAATTATTTCTGGTCGAACCATCGATGATCAAATAAGCTCGGTGCATGGACGGCGGTACGGACGCGTGCATCAGTGGGGCGGAGCCCGACCAGATCGACGGCATCGTCGAGCAGTGGCAGAGCGAGCGCCCCGACCTTGATCTGAGCGCGATGGGGATGTTCGCCCGGATGAAGATGTTCATCGCCGGGCTCACCGCGAGCATGGACGACGAGCTGGACAAGCACGGCCTGACTCCCGGCGAGTTCGACGTGCTCTCCACGCTGCGCCGCACCGGCCCGCCGTGCGTGCTGATCCCCTCGCAGCTCTCCGCGTCGCTGATGATGTCGCGGGCCGGCATCACGAACCGGCTCGACCGGCTGGAGGCCGCCGGCCTGGTGAAGCGCAACCTGGATCCCGACGACCGGCGCAGCTTCCGGGTCGGGCTGACCGACAAGGGCCTCGCCGTCATCGACGACGCGCTCACCGGGCACGCCGCCAACATCGCGCGGCTGGCGAACCACCTCACGGCTGAGCAGCGGGAGCAGTTCGACCAGGCGCTGCGCGTTCTGCTGCGCGCCCTCTAGTCACTGCGGGGGCGCGGCCAACGAACGGCGGGCGTCAGCCCCCGGTCGTCCTCGGTGCCACGAGCGGCCGGTCGGGCGCCATGCCGCGCCGCCGCCCGCGGCTGGCGGGATGGGCACGGTGGGTGGGCATGACCAGCGGCCCGGTCTGCACGTCGGCGTGCCGGGTCTCCTTGCGCACCTGGTACACCCAGCTCTTGCTCACCGTGATGCCCCACCGGCCGAGCAGGGTGACCGCCGCGGTCGCCGAACCGCCGGTCTCGTCCAGCGCGCGAATGATCGCCTCGCGCTTCACCGAGGAGTCCACGGTGTCCACTCCGCCGGCGGAGCCGGCCCCGGCCGTGGACGCCGGCCCGTCTGTCGGGACGGTTGCCGAGGCGCCTGTCGGGACGGCCGGGCCCGGCGCAGGCGTCTGCCCGGGTGCCGGGTCGAGGGCCTGGGTCGTCGCGGGGGCGGGCGTGACCATGGGTGCGGTCACCGAGAGGTCGACCACCGCCACCGCGCTGTCGGCCACAACGTTGTCGGCCACAGCGTTGTCGGTCGCCGCGGGAGCTGTCGCGGCGGGAGCGGGGGTGCCAGCCGGGAAGTCGCCGCCGACGGCGGGCATCCGCTGCCGCTGCGGCGGAATGGACCCCGGCGCCGGAACCGGCTGCCCACCGCCCGGCTGCCCACCGGCAGCTGGGCCATCAGCCTGGGGATCGACAGCCGGGACGTCGGCCGGCGCCGCGGCGGCGGCCTGCTGGCGGGCTGTCCGCCGGCTGGTCGGGTGGATCTGGCGCATGAGCAGCTCGTACGAGCCGAGCAGTGCCAGCGGAGGCCAGCCGGCGATGATCCGGGCTGCGGTGGTCGGCTCGGCGTGCAGGACGTTCGCCGCCAGTGACGCGCACGCCCCCAGCATCAGCAGTGTGTAGGACAGCCAGGACCGCCGCCGGCCGGCCCGCCGGTCGGCCAGCATCGTCATCGACGCGGCCACGATCAGCCCGTCCACGCTGAACGGGAGAACGGCCGAGGTCATCGCGTCCTCGCCGTACTGCAGGGCGACGCCGCGCATGTGGCGGTAGGAGACGAAACCCGCCACGGCCGCGACCGTGGCCACCGCGATCACGGTGGTGATCCGGATGGCCCGTTCCGCCCGGCCTCCGGCCCGCCGAGCCTCCTGCGCCGGACGTCCGTCGACCACACCGATCACCTTTTCAGCCCGTCAATAACAGCCTGGAACCTCTCGACACAAACCATCGCACACAAGACGGAAGTCGCGAACGGCGCGTACGGTTCTTATGCACCGTGGTGCCGGTGTGGGGCTCCAAAGGGTGACCGTCAGGTTTCCCTGCGGAACTCCGCGGGAGTACCTGTTCCAGCGACCGCCCGCGGCGTCTCCCGCGAGCCTGTACGAGCATCGTGACCAGCAGGTTTCCGTGCGGGGTCCGGGCGGCCGGGCCGCACTCGCCGACGCTGGGGACGTGGGGTCGAACGCCCGCTGTCGCGCCGGCGCCCGCTCGATGAACGGCCGTCCGAACACCGCGCCGCCGGCCCGGAATGCCGGCGAGCGCATACCGGCGACGTTTTCCCGGGATTTCCACCCGGTGTTTCCTGACGTTCCGCGTGCTGACGAAGTACTCCGGGTGACGTACTCCGGGTAGCGCCGTCCGAGTGGGCCCGCAGCCCCGCTGCCAGCCGGAAACCCAATGGACGGCGGCCGGCCGGAGGGGGGATGCATGCGCCGCATGCGAGCCTGAGTCGCCATCGAAACGATCAACCTCGCGGCCGGTGCCCGGACGGGGCCGGCCGCCGATGTCCCCTGCCTCCGAACAGGAAAGATCGATGGAGACTCACGAGTACGCATGCCATGACGGGGTCGGCCTGAGCGGGCTGATCCGCCGGGGCGAGGTCAGCGCCGCCGAGGTCGAACAGGCCGCCCGGCGGGCCCTGGAGACGGTGAACGAGAAGATCAACGGGCTGGTCGCGCCGCTGTTCACCCCGGCGCTCGATCACGGGGACGGCCCGTTCACCGGAGTGCCGTTCCTGATCAAGGACATCGGCCCGATGGCCCGGGGAGTTCCCTTCTACTGCGGCAGCCGCGCCCTCGGCCCGGGTGTGCCGGCCCAGGAGGACCACGAGCTCATGGCCCGCTTCCGGGCGGCCGGGCTGGTCACGATGGGCCTGACGACCGCGCCGGAGCTGGGCCTCAACTTCGCCACCGAGGCGGTCCGGTACGGACCGAACCGCAACCCCTGGAACCTCGACCGCGGGGTCGGCGGCTCCAGCGGCGGCGCCGCGGGCCTTGTCGCGGCCGGCGCGGTTCCGCTGGCCCACGGCAACGACGGCGCGGGCTCGCTGCGCGTCCCCGCGTCGTGCTGCGGGCTGGCCGGGCTGAAGCCGAGCCGCGGGCGCACCCCCGTCGGCGCCGACACCGGGATGGGCCTGCTCGGGATGCTCTCCGAGTTCGCCCTGACCAGAACGGTCCGCGACACCGCCCGGCTCCTGGACGTCGTCGCCGGCCCAGGGCTCGGTGACGCGTTCACCGCCCCGCCGCCCACCGGCCGCTACGCCGACGAGGTCACCGCCGACCCGGGGCGGCTGCGGGTGGCCGTCACCACCCGGGCGTGGTCCGGTGCCGCGGTCGACGGCGAGGTCGCCCAGGCGGCCGTGCGGGCCGCCGAGTGCCTCGCCGGGCTCGGCCATCACGTCGATGTCGTCAGCCCCGTCCTGGACTGGGAGAGCGTGGTGAGCGCCGTGGCGGCGGAGGCGGTGGCCTCCGCGGCGCCCTTCCTGCTCGCCCCACGGCAGCCGCCGGCCGAGCGGCTCGAGGCGGTCTCCCGGGTGATGATCTCCGCCGCCCGGGAGCGCCGTGCCGTCGACCTGGTGGCCGGGCTGAACGCGGCCGGACGGGTGAGTCGGGCGGTCGCCCGGTTCTTCGCGGACACCGACCTGCTGGTCACGCCAACCCTGGCACGGCCGCCCGCGCCGCACGGCACGCTCGACTACGACGAGGACGGCCACACCGTCGAGGGCTGGATGCGGACCCTGTTCGACCACGGGCCCTTCACCGCCGTGTTCAACATCGCCGGCCAGCCCGCGATCAGCCTGCCGCTCGGGGAGAGCGCCGACGGGCTGCCGATCGGGGTGCAGCTCGTCGCCGCGCACGGCCGGGAGGACCTGCTGCTGCGGGTCGCCGGCCAGCTCGAACGGGCGCTGCCCTGGGCGCACCGCACCCCGGCGGTGCACGCCGGCCACGGCTGAGCTGTCCCGCGCCGGGGTTACCGGGGCCGCGGCAACGTGGGGCTGGCCGGGTCCGGGCGGGCGCAGTCTCGACGAGCACGACGAATCGTCACCACCCGTGGCGTGTCGGCTCGTGTCCGACGAGGGGAGTCCTCATGCCCGTCATGTCTGCCTCACCCGCCGCGCGCACCGCGCCGGCCGGGCCCGCCGGGCCGGCGATCGAGTCCGTGCTGGAGAGCATCTCGGTCGCGCTGGCCGTGCTGCGGCCCCGGATGGACGCGGTGAGCCTGGCCATCCACGCCCGGCCGGAGCTGAAGTTCGCCGAGTTTCACGCACGGCTGCGGGCACAACCTCATCGCGGCCGGGGGCGCGGGCGCGGCGATCGCGGCCGTCCGCGCGCTGCCCGCCCACCCCGGCACGATCGCCGTCATCGGCACGCCCGGTGAGGAGATGGGCGGCGCGGGCAAGATCCGGCTCGCCGAGGCCGGGGTCTTCGACGGCGTCGACGCGGCGGTGATGTTCCATCCCGGCGACCGGTCGCTGACCGGCCGGCCCGGGCTGGCCGCTGCCCACCTGCGGGTCGCGTTCGCGGGGACGAGCGCGCACGCGGCCCTCTCGCCCTGGTCGGGGCGCAGCGCGCTGGCGGGAGCCCAGCTGTTCCTCAACGCACTCGACACGATGCGCCAGTTCGTCCCGCCGAGCGCCCGGCTGCACGGCATCATCTCGGACGGCGGCCAGGCCCCGAACGTCGTCCCGGCCCACGCCGCGGTGGACCTGTACGTCCGGGACGGCACGGCAGCCTCGGTCGAGGAACTGGTCGAGCGGGTCCGCGCGGCGGCCGCGGGCGCGGCGCTCGCCACCGGGACGGCGGCGGAGGTCACCGAGACCGGCCCGCTGTACGCGGAGCGCCGCGACAACACGGTGCTCGCCGAGCGGTTCGCGGCGGCGGTGCGCGCGCTGGGTGTGGACATCGCGCCCGGGGACCCGCGCGGCCCCGCCGGCTCCTCCGACATCGGCAACCTCTCCCAGCTGCTGCCGGTCATCCACCCGTACATCCAGATCGCCGAGGTCGGTACGCCCGGTCACTCCGACGCACTGCGCGAGGCGGCGGCCACGGCGTTCGCCCACGACCGCACCCAGGTCGCGGCGGCCGGGCTGGCCTGGGTGGTCACCGGCCTGCTCACCGACCCGGGCCTGCTGGCGGCGGCACGGGCGGAGTTCACGACGGTGTCCACGGGTGGCACGGACTGATCGACCAGCCTCCGTACAGTCAGCCCATGTCGGTCGTGATCGTGTTGGACGGCGCCGCCCCCGGCCGGTTCAGCGTCGCCGTCTCGCCGCTCGCGGAGCTGGCCGCCTGCCTGCATGTGCTGACCGGGTCCGCGCACCACACCGAGCACGCGGCCTGGGCCGACCAGGTCACCCGCACCGCCCCGCCCGCCTTCCGCGCCGGGCTGGGCCGCTTCGCGCCGCTGGCCGGCCTCGGGATCGACCGGTTCGCCGAGCTCACCGCATACGCCTGCGCCAGCGGGTACCACGGCTTCGATTTCAGCCAGGTCTGCCACGACCCGGGGCAGGCCGCCGTGCTGCGTCATGCCGCCGCCCGGCTGCCGGAGCCGCACCTCGGCCTGGCCGAGGACCTGCTGCGCGACCCGGAGGCGCTGCGCGCGGACATCCTCCGCTTTCTCGACCTGTGCGGGCGGGTGTTCTTCGGCGGGCTCTGGGCGCAGACCGCGCCCGTGCTCGACCGGGCCGCCCACCTGGTGCGGCGCCGGCTCGCCGACGGTGGGCCCGCGCCGGCCCTGGTCTCGCTCAGCCCGTCGAGCGCGCGTCTCGTCGCGCCGTCGGCCGGCCCCGCCCGGGTCGTCTTCGACAGGGTGCACCACGCGGTGATCAACCCGGCCCGGACTCCGCTGCTGCTCATCCCCACCCGCTACGGTGCCCCGCACCTGCTGGTGAAGAACGAGCCAGGTCTGCCCCCCGTCGTCCACTTCCCGGTCGAGGCGCCGGAGGTCGGCGTCACCCTGGCCCGCGCCCGTCTGCTGGCACTCACCGATCCGAGCCGGGTGCGGCTGTGCCGGCTGATCGCGCGGCAGGCCATGACCACCGCAGACCTGGCGGACCGGCTGACGATGACCCGCCCCCAGGTCTCCCGCCATCTGCGTGCCCTGCGCGAGCTGGGGCTGGTGCGGATGGAGCGCCACGGGCGGCACGTCCTCTACGAGCTCGACGTCGGCGCGGTCGGCCGCATCGGGCGAGATCTGGCGACGGCCCTGCAGTACTGAGGCACCCACGGCCGCTGGGACGTCCCGCCGGGACGGCCGTGGTTCACCAGTTGTTCCGGCGCGAGCCGGTCCGCGGACCGCACACGTGACCCGCCCGGAAGCGACAATAGGTGCGACAGCAACGGCGGTGACGGGCGCGACGCGCCCGCCGGAGAGGAGGAGCGGTGAAGCGGCGTCTCAGCTGCCCGTGCGGAGCGTTCATCGAGGGCGAGGACGAGGACGACCTGGTCGAGAAGACGCAGGCGCATCTCGCCGAGAAGCACCCGGACCACCAGTACTCGCGGGACGAGATCCTGTTCCTCGCCTACTGAGCCGGCTCGTGCGGGCGGGCCCCGGTGGTGGGTCAGCCGTGGGTCAGCCGTTCGGCGTGCGCGGACTCCGAGGCGGCAAGGTCGCCGCGCTGGCTGGTGCGCAGCTGCCAGCGGGTGGGGCCGTTGGGTCCGTGCAGCCGACCAGTGGCCAGCGCCGCCTCGATCCGGCGCCGAACCGTGTGCTCCTGCTCCGGTTCGGTGGCGAAGAGGATCCGCAGCCGTACCCCGCGGTGGCCCGTCCGCGTCGCGTGTGTGTGGTGCGCGGCGAGGGGGCAGGGAGGCTGATGCTCCCAGTGCCCGCAGAGAGCGACGGTGACCGCGGCGCCGGGCGCCGCCACGTCGGCGTCGGGGCTCATGTCGATCACGGCGTCGTGGGCGAACGCTTGGCGCATGGGGCCCAGTATGTCGACTACCTGTCCACGGCGCCGGTTCGTCCGGTCTGGCCGCGGTGGGGCTCGTCCCGCCCGGGTTGGTCCCGCGACGGCAATCTGGGTGTGTCCTCGTCCGGGCCTGGCCGGCGTGAATGTCTATCACTTCCGGCCGTCTCCAGGGTCCCCGGTGCCGACCGGCGCCGTACGTCGGCTCGGGGACGAGCGGATACGCACCGGTCTGGCGATCTGGCCCCGCTCGGCGGGATTTGCGAACCGTCCGGGCGGCAACAACATCGTCATGGTGGGGATGCGCGGGAAGCGCGCCGGTATGGGGGACAAACGGGGCGGCGAGCCGGCGGACGAGGTGCCCGCACCGGCCCGGCTCGGGCTGCGTTCGTGGTTCTGGGTGCTGGTCCGCACCGTCCGCGAGTTCCGCCGGGACGATCTCCCGGACCGGGCCGCCGCGCTCACCTACTACGGGGTGCTCGCGATCTTCCCCGCGCTTCTCGTGCTGGTCTCGCTGCTCGGCGTCGTCGGGCGGCAGGCGACCGACAGCGTCCTGGAGAACCTGCAGGAACTGACACCGGGGTCGGCCCGCGACATCGTGCACGACGCCGTCACCGGGCTGCGGGACGCCCCCGGCACGAGCGGGCTGCTCGCCGTGCTGGGTCTCGCGGCGGCCCTGTGGTCGGCATCCGGGTACATCGCGGCCTTCATCCGAGCCGCCAACGCCATCTACGACATGCCCGAGGGACGTCCCGTCTGGAAGGTCGCCCCGCTCCGGCTGGCCGTCACGGTGCTGCTGATGGTCCTGCTGGCCGGGAGCGCCGTGATCGTCGTGTTCAGCGGCGGGCTGGCGCGGCAGGTCGGCCGGATGATCGGCCTCGACGACGCGATGATCACCCTGTGGTCGGTGGCGAAGTGGCCGGTCCTGGTCCTGTTCGTCGTGGTCATGATCGCGCTGCTGTACTGGAGCACCCCCAACGCCCGGGTTCGCGGCTTCCGCTGGATGACGCCCGGCAGCCTGCTGGCCGTCCTGATCTGGCTGGCGGCGTCCGCGGCGTTCGCCTTCTACGTGTCGAACTTCGGCTCGTACAACAAGACCTACGGGGCACTCGCCGGAGTGATCGTCTTTCTGGTGTGGCTGTGGCTGTCGAACCTGGCGATCCTGCTCGGCCTGGAGTTCGACACCGAGATCGCCCGGGGACGGGCGATCTCGGTGGGCCACCCGGAGGATCTCGAGCCCTACGTCGAACCCCGTGACACCCGTGCCTGGCCCAAGGAGATGAAGGCGTCCCTGCCGGCGGGGCGGCGCCGGTCCTGGCTGCCCGGCCGGCGGTCGCGCCGCCGCATGGCTGGCGCTGCCGAGAGCTGACGACCTGCAGTCACAGCGAGACACGCTCGCCGAGTATCTCACCGCCCGGCGCGGAGTAATCCCCTATCGGAATCAGGGGGCGTCGACCGGAATCGGTGAATGCGATGCGAGCAGCACTGTCCGCCGGCGGTCCAGGCCGGCCCGGTGGGCCCTGAGCGGTGGGGCCGCAGCGGTGGCGGCGGGGCCGCGGCGGTGCGGTAACGTCTGAGCCCGCACGGATCCCGCGCCCGCGGACCTCGTTTTCCCGGTGTCGGCCCGTTGATGTCCAGTGCGTCGCGGGTAATGGGAGCCCGCAGCACGTTCGGCTTTCGGTGGATGGAAGTGCGTCCTTGAACCTGGCGCCACAACCGCGGCGCCTTCAGGCTGCCGCTCGAACAACGGGAACCGCCACCGGGCTCGGTTTCGCGGTTCTTTTCCTCACCTTCGCGGTGACCAGCCGGCTGACCGACCTCGTCGTCTACCGGTTGGGCGGGAACGTCCTGCTGCACGGCGGGGACCTCTACTCGGCGGTGGAACCCGCCTCGGGGCTGCCGTTCACCTACACCCCCTTCGCGGCGGCGGTGTTCACGCCGCTCGCACTGCCGCCGCGGCCGGTCGCGCAACTGGTCTGGACGCTGCTCCTGCTGGTCTCGCTGTACTTCTTCTGCGCCACCTCGCTGGCGGCGATCCGGCCGTCCCCGGCCGGCCGCTGGCCCGGGGTCCGCGCCGTCGGCCCGGTCGTCGGCCTGGCGATGCTGGCCGAGCCGATCCGGCGGAACTTCGACCTGGGCCAGATCAACATCGCGCTGGGGCTGCTCGTCGCGCTGGACCTGTTCGGCCGGCGCGGGCCGCTGCCGCGGGGTGTGCTCATCGGGATCGCCGCCGGGATCAAGCTCACCCCACTGATCTTCGTGCCGCATCTGCTTCTCACCGGCCGCCACCGCGCCGCCCTGACCGCGGTGGCGACGTTCGGCGTGACGATCGGCGTCGGCTTCGCGGCGAGCCCCGGCTCGTCGGCGACGTACTGGTCCGAGACGTTCCTCGACACCGGCCACGTGGGTGGCGTCCCGTTCGCCGGGAACCAGTCACTGCTCGGCGTCCTGGCCCGCCTCATGTCCGGTGCGGACAACGCGCGGCCGCTCTATCTCCCGCTGGCCGCGGTGGTCGCCGCCGTCGGCCTGGCGACGGCGGCGCGGCTGTTCCGCTCGGGTGCGCGGCTGCCCGGGGACGTCACCTGCGCTCTGACCGGCCTGCTGGTGTCGCCGATCTCGTGGAGCCATCACTGGGTGTGGGCGGTCCCCGCGCTTCTCTGGATGTCCGCGGCCCCCGGCCGGCCGCGGTGGGGACGGGGCGCCGCGGTGGCCGGCTACGGGCTGCTCGTGGCCGCTCCGATCTGGTGGGTCCCGAACACGGGCGACGCCGAGTTCTCCCACCACGGCTGGCAGTTGCTGGCCGGGAACTGCTACTTCCTCGCCGCGCTGCTCCTTCTCGGGGCGCTGGCGGCGTGGGCGCTGACGGGGGCCCGCGGCGGGCCGCGGGCCCCCGTGCCACGGCTGCCCGACCAGCGGATCGTCGGGCGGCGTGTGCCCGGGCCGCGGGTCCCCGACCCGCGGCGGCGATCAGGAGATGTGGCCGGTGCCCTTCCCGGAGGCGAGTAACCACAGCAGGTACGGCCCCCCACGACGGCGGTCCCGATGCCCACGGGCCGCGCGTCGCGCACGCCGGAACGGGTCAGCCCGTACGGCACGACGCTGGTCGGCATCGCGCGGCGGCCGGTGGGACGTCCGGGACCTCGCCTGAGCAGGGACTTCTCGGCCCGGCCCACACCATCGGGCCGGGTAGGCGTCCCCTCTGCCCCGGTCTGGGTGGGCCGGTCCCGTCGATCGCCGTAATCTGCTCGTAAGCCGGACGGGGGAGCCCGACAGTACGGCCGAGCGGAAGGCCGGTCCGTCATCGAACGGAGCGTGCGACTGGGAGCGAGGACGCGGTGAAGGTCGTGGCGATCGCCAGCTACAAGGGCGGCGTGGGCAAGACCACGCTGACCGCCAACATCGGCGCGGCCATCGCCAGCCTGGGCCGGCGGGTCCTGCTGATCGACCTGGACCCGCAGGCGAACCTCACCCTCAACTTCTACCGCGCCGACACCTGGCACACGGAGCTCGCCGACCAGCGCAGGACGGTCAAGGCCTGGTTCGAGTCGTGGCGGCCGGAGGCCATCCCGCCGCCGCTGGCCGGGTACGTGACCACCCCGCCGGTCGTGGCCGCCGCCATCGCCGCCCGCGGCGGGACGCTGGACCTGCTCGCCTCGCACCTGGCGCTCGGCGACATCGAGATGGACCTCGTCGCCCGGCTCGGCGGCGCGCAGGCGCACCGGTCCACCCGCCACTACTTCGACGTCTACCAGCGGCTGGCGACCGGCCTGGCCTCCTTCTCGCCGAACGACTACGACCTCGTCCTGATCGACTGCCCGTCGAACTTCGGGGTGATCACCCGGGCCGCGGTCGCCGCCTGCGACCACCTGCTCGTCCCGTCCCGGCCCGACAACCAGTCGACGACGGGCATCGAGCACCTGATGGGCAAGCTGGGCCGGTTCGTCTGGGAGTACAACCGGGTGGCGGAGCTGCAGTTCGGAATCCGCCCGGCGGTGAAACGGCTCGAGCCGCGCCTGCTCGGCGTCGTACTCACCATGGTGCAGTACTACCGCGGCCGGCCGACGAGCTTCCTGCGCCCGCACATCGACCGGGCCGGCAGCCTCGGCATCCCGGTGTTCGAGTCGATGCTCCGCCTCAGCAACCGGAGCTTCGTCGGCACGGCCGGCGCCCAGCTGCCGGCCGTGCTCTCCCCGGACCTCTCTCCGGACCTGGCCCGGGACATGCTCGCCCTGGTCGAGGAGTTCCTGCGGCGCATCAGGCCGGCCGGCGCCGCGACCACCCGCTCCGTTGATCCCTCAGTGCTCGTCGACCCGGCCTGGATGTCGTGACGCCGTCCGCGCTCAGCGCGTCGGTCGGCGGCGTGCCGGAGCAGCCAGGGCCGGGCTGACCCATCCGTCGTCGGCGGGGTTGATGGTCGTACCGGGAGGCACGATCTCGTCGATGCGGTCCAGGACGTCGTCGGAGAGCTCGATGTCGGCGGCGGTCAGCTGGGACTCCAGATGGTCCATCGTTCGCGGGCCGATGATCGCCGCGGTCACCGCGGGATGGCGCAGGACGAAGGCGATCGCCAGCTCGATGAGGCTGATCCCCGCCTCGGCGGCCACCTTGGCGAGTTGCTCGGCGGCGTCCAGCTTGCGCCGGTTGGCCGGCAGCGCCAGATCGAAGCGGTCGCTGAGCCGCCGCCGCGCCTCGGACGCCGGCGCCGCGGCGTCCGCGCCGGCGCTGTAGCGGCCCGAGAGCCAGCCCCCGGCGAGCGGGCTGTACGGGATCACACCCATCCCGTACCGGGCACAGGTCGGCAGGACGTCGACCTCGATCCGGCGGGTGAGGATCGAGTACGGCGGCTGCTCGCAGACGAAACGCTCCCGGCCGCGCTCCCGTGCCGTCCACTGGGCCTCGACGATCGCGGAGACCGGAAACGTCGAGTGGCCGACGTAGCGGACCTTCCCGGCCCGGACCAGGTCGGTGAGCGCGCCGAGCGTCTCGTCGAGATCGGTGCCGGGGTCGTAGCGATGGATCTGGTACAGGTCGATCCAGTCGGTCCCGAGCCGCCGCAGCGAGTCCTCGACCTCGCGGATGATCCAGCGGCGCGAGTTGCCCCGCTGGTTGGGATCGTCGCCCATCGGCATGTGGACCTTGCTGGCGAGGATGACGTCCTCGCGCCGACCACCGGCCAGCGCCTTCCCGACGATGGTCTCCGACTCGCCCCGCGAGTAGACGTCCGCGGTGTCGATGAAGGTGATGCCGGCATCGAGCGCACGATGGATGATCCGGATGCTCTCGTCGTGATCCTCGGTTCCCCAACGCCCGAACATCATGGCTCCGAGGCACAGCTTGCTGACCGAGACACCGGTACGGCCGAGAGAACGATGCTCCATGTCTGTCCTGTCCGAACACCGGCACGAACGCCGTGCGTCGGTGTTCATGTCGTCGCTTCCACGGCTGCGTCACAGCGCAGGCTAGGCCGGTCGGCGCCCGGCAGGGAGGCCCTGGCAGTCCACCCCGCGAAGCCGGCACGGGACCGGACCGGGGCCGGACGCGGTTGCGGAACGTGACCGTCCGGCGTGGTCAGGCGGTGTACGAGGGCATCCCCTTCGATCACAACATCCGCCCTCCCGGGAGCAGCCGCAGTCGAGTGGAGGCTTGACAGCGATTTACGTTTTGCTATAGCAATATCTCGTGTTCGACTTAACGGGACGTGTGGTCCTGATCAGCGGGGGGAACGCCGGGATCGGCCTGGGCTTCGCCCGTGGCATCGCCCGGGCTGGCGGTGACGTCGTCATCTGGGGCCGCCGGGCGGAGAAGAACGCCGAGGCGGCCAGGGTGCTGTCCGGGTTCGGCCACCGGGTCCTGGCGCAGGAGGTCGACGTCAGCGACGAGGACCGCGTGGTGCGGGCGATGGCTGAGGCGGTCGAGGAGATGGGCCGGGTCGACGGCGTCATCGCCAACGCGGGGATGATGCGCAACGAGCGCAGCTTCCTCGACATGACCACCGAGGCGTGGCACAGCCTGCTGGCGGTGAACCAGCACGGCGCCTACCTCACCGTGCGCGAGGGCGCGCGGCACATGAAGGCCCGGTACGACGCCGGTGACGCCGGTGGGTCGCTGCTGTTCTGCGCCAGCCTCTCAGCGTTGACCGGCAGCCCCGGCATGCAGCACTACAACGCCTCCAAGGGCGCCATGGTCGCCATGTCGCGGGGCATCGCCGTCGAGGCGGGCCGCTACGGCGTCCGCTGCAACGTCGTGTGCCCCGGGCACACGACGAGCGAGACGGTCCGGATCCCGGCGGGCAGCCCGTTGTCCGACCGCATCCTCGCCTACAACCCCTCGGGCCGGATGGGTACCCCGGACGACTTCGAGGGCATCGGCGTCTACTTCATGAGCGACTGGTCGCGCTTCCACACGGGCGATCTCGCGGTCGTCGACGGCGGGTGGATGGCGAACGCCGGCAAGACCAACATCAGGGAGCTTCCCCAGTGGCCGTGAAAGTGCTCCGCGTCGAGGGAATGCGGGAGAACCGGCGCAGTCCCGAGGAGACGAACGCGCTGGAGTCGGCCGAACGCCGTCCGGTCGACATGAGCGTCGGCCGCGTCCTCGACGCCGCCAGAACCCAGACCGGTCTGGACGACTTCGGGCCCATGGACTTCACCGAACGGCTCGGCCGGCTGCTGGACGAGGTGGCGGCCGACGACAACGTGTGGCGGGCCCACAAGGCGATCTTCGTCGACCACTGCGTCAAGGCCGCGGTCAACCGCCTGCTCATCCAGGACTACTGGACGCGCCACCCCGATGCGCTCGACGTGCGGATCACGCGGCCGATCAACGTCGTCGCGCTGCCCCGCTCGGGCAGCACCCACCTGGAGAACCTGGTCGCCGCGGACCGCAGGCTCCGTCACCTTCCGGTCTACCTGGCGGCCCAGCCGGCGCCGCGGCCAGACGAAACGCCTACGCCCGGTGCCCTGGACCCCCGGTGGCTCCGTTCAGAGGCGCGATGGCAGAACGTCAGCAAGAACGAGATCATGGCCGCGATGCACGAGCACTCGCCCGACCACGCGTGCGGCGAGAACGAGCTGCAGCTCCCCGACTTCGCCAGCTACCAGTGGGAGTGGCTGGCCCAGGTGCCCGGTTTCAGTGACCACTACCTGAGCCACGACCAGACACCGCACTACCGGTACATGCGCGACGTGCTGAAGACCATCGCGCACCAGTTCCCGGACGAGCGGCGCTGGATGGTCAAGTCGAACCAGCACAGCGAGCAGCTGGTCCCGCTGCTGGCCGTCTACCCGGACGTCACGGTCGTGATGATCCACCGGGATCCCGTGGCTACGTTGCAGTCCCTGCTCACCATGCGCGGCCTCGCGCTCAAGAACAGCCAGAAGCAGCCGGACATCGACGCGCACGTCGAGTACTGGGTGAACCGCATCGAGCAGATGCTGCGTAGATATATGCGCGACCGGGAGCTGGTACCGAACGGGCAGCTCGTCGAGCTGCAGTTCGCCGACATCATCGCCGACGACGTCCGGTCCGCGACGCACGTGCTCGAGCGGGCCGGCCTGCCGGTGACCGACGAGAGCGTCGCCGACATCCGCGCCTACATAGCCTCCCACCCGCGCGGAAAGCGCGGCCGAGTGGTCTACGACCTGGAAGGCGACTTCGGTCTCGCCGCGGACGAGCTGCGGGAACGGTTCGCCTTCTACACCGACGCCTTCGCCATCGCGGCCGAGGCGGGAAAGAGCGGCGCCCGGTGAAGCAGCCCCTGAACGCCCTCACCGTCAAGGAGGGGGAGGGCCAGCAGGACGCCGTCCCCGTCAACGACCACATCTTCACCTCGAAGGGCATCTCCAACAGCTACCTGGTCACCACCCCCGACGGCGACGTGCTGATCAACACCGGCATGTACACCGAGGCGGAGCAGATCAAGGCCCGCTTCGGCCGGGTGAGCTCCGGCCCGCTCCAAATGATCGTCTTCACCCAGGGCCACCCCGACCACGTGGGCGGCTGGTCCCAGATCACCGCGCCGGGCGTCGAGACGATCGCCCAGGCCAACCACGCGGACGTCCGCGAGTACTGGCGACGGCTGCAGCCGTTCTACTCCAGCCGCAGCACCCACCTGTGGAAGCGCGACGTCACGGGCGTCGACCGCACCTACCAGCCGCCCGAGGCCGTGGTCACCACCACCTTCCTGGACAACCACGCCTTCACCCTGGGCGGACGCCGCTTCGAGCTCTACTCGACTCCGGGCGGCGAGACGACGGACTCCCTGGTCGTGTGGCTCCCCGACGAGCGCACCGTGTTCACCGGCAACCTCACCGGGCCGCTGTTCGGGCACGTCCCCAACCTGTACACGATCCGCGGCGACAAGATCCGCGGCTCGCTGTCGTACATCCACTCCGTCGACCGGGTCATCGGGCTCGAACCCGAGGTCCTCATCACCGGGCACGGCGAGCCGGTGCGCGGGGCCGAGGAGATCCGCCGCCGCCTCACCCAGCTGCGCGACGCCACCGAGTACCTGCGCGACCGCACCATCGAGGGCATGAACGCGGGCGTCGACCTGTGGACCCTGATGGGCCAGATCACGCTGCCGCCCGAGCTGGCCATCCCGCAGGGGCACGGCAAGGTGCCCTGGATCGTCCGGGCGATCTGGGAGGAGCACACCGGCTGGTTCCGCTACGAGTCGACCACAGAGCTCTACGACGTGCCCGCCTCCGCCGTCTGGGCCGACCTGCTGGACATGGCCGGTGGGACCGGCCCGCTGGTCGACCGGGCCCGGGCCCACCTGGACGCCGGGCGGCCGGTCGAGGCACTGCACCTGATCGACATGGTGCTCTCCCGGGAACCGAAGGATCCCGAGGCCCTGCGGATCAGGCTCGGGGCCCACGAACTGCTGCTCGAGCGCAGCGGCCGGGAGAACTTCAGCGAGGTCCGCTGGCTCGAAGCCGAGATCCGTGACCTCCGGGAGATGCTGCCGTGACCCATCCCCGGCTCTCGGTCAGCGAGATGTGTACCTACCCACAGCCCTTCGCCGACGAGCTCGCGCTGTGGGACGAGCTCGGCCTGCGCCACGTGGGTCTCGTCGTCGCCAAACCCGACGACTACGGGCGCGCCGCCGCGGTCGACGCGTTGCGGGCACGTTCCCTGACGGCCACCACCGTGATCACCGGCAACTTCGACCTCTCCGCCCCCGAAAGCTGGGACGCGACCCGCGAGCGGATCAACAGCGCCGTGGACCTCGCGGCCCAGGTGGGCGGCTGTACCTACTTCACCCCGGGACGGCGCGACGGCCGTTCGTTCGACGAGCTCGCGGCGGCGCTGGCACGGGCGGTCGAACCCTGCGCGTCCTACGCCGAGTCCCGCGGGGTCCGGCTGGCGATCGAGCCCTCGCTGCGCACCGACCAGTCCTTCGTCCACACCCTGCGCGACGGCATCGACGTCGCCGACCGCGCCGGGATCGGCCTGATCGCCGACATCGGGAACTGCTGGGCGGAACGCGACGTCGAGGACACCGTCCGCCGGGCCGGACCGCGCCTGGCGGCGGTCCAGATCTGCGACGCCGTCTACGGCACACCCTCGAAGCCCTCCCCCGGCGGCCGCGTCGTTCCCGGTGACGGAGACCTCGACCTCGCGTCGTTCGTCGAGGCCGCGATCGACGCCGGATACACCGGCGCCTTCGAACTCGAACTCGTCGGCCCCGCCATCGAGGCCGAAGGGCACATCAGCGCCACCCGGCGCGCGGTGGAACGCGCGAGCGGGCTGCTCGAGGAGGTCCTGACGTGAGCCGTGCCATCGTCTTCAACGGCGACGAGACCTGGGAGGAACGCGACCTCCCCGTCCCCGACCCCCAGCCCGGCGGCGCCGTCCTGCGTGTCGAGGCCACCGGCCTGTGCCACAGCGACATCGACCACTTCCGTGGCCACGTCCACACCTCCTGGGGCGGTGCCTTCCCCTCCATCGCCGGCCACGAGATCGTCGGCCGCGTCGAGAAGATCGATTCGGCCACGGCCGAGGCGTGGGGGGTGGCGGAAGGCGACCGGGTCGCCGTCCGTGAGCTCCTTGTCACGTCCGAGGGGTACCGGATCTACGGCCACGACTTCTCGGTGGACGAGGGCTCGGGCCTGTACGGCGGCTTCGCCGAACACCTCGAACTGCTGCCCGGTTCGCAGGTCTACCGCCTGCGCGAGGACCTCCCCGCCGACCAGCTCACGGTCTTCGAACCGCTGAGCTGCGCGGTCACCTGGGTGGCGCCGGTCAGGAAGGACGACGTCGTCGTCATCGAGGGGCCAGGCCACATGGGGATGGCGACCATCGTCGCCGCCCGTGCGGCCGGAGCCTCGACCATCATCGTCACCGGCACGGCCAGGGACCGCTTCCGCCTCGACTGGGCACTGCGCGTCGGCGCCGACCACACCGTCGACGTCGAGTCCGAGGACCCCCTCGAACGGGTCCGCGAGCTCACCGAAGGCCGCATGGCCGACGTCGTCATCGACGCCGCCGCCGGTAATCCGGTCACCGTCAACCTCGCCATGGACCTCGTCCGCAAGGGTGGGCACGTCGTCATCGCCGGGATGAAGGACCGCCCCCTCGAAGGCTTCCACAGCGACTGGATCCCCACCCGACGGATCACCCTGCACCCCGGCGCGGGCCTCGACACCGAGGCGGCCGTCGACCTTATCAACGCGGGCAAGGTACCGACCGGTGAGCTGCTCGGCGACACCTTCCCCCTCGAACATTTCGAGGATGCCTTCGCGCTCCTGACCCGCAGGACACCCGGCCGAGACTCGATCCGGATCGCCCTGCGCCTCACCTAGTCTCCCGCTGCGGTATCCGGGTGCGTCCCTTGATGGAAAGAAGTCCATTCATGAGAACTCCACTGATGTCGAGGATGACGCATCTGCAGCGGCTGGAGGCGGAGAGCATCCAGATCTTCCGGGAGGCGGTGTCCGAGAGCGAGCGGCCGGTGATGCTGTACTCGGTCGGCAAGGACAGCTCGGTGATGCTGCACCTGGCGATGAAGGCGTTCTACCCGTCGAAGCCGCCGTTCTCCCTGCTGCACGTGGACACGACCTGGAAGTTCCGGGAGATGTACGAGTTCCGCGACAGTGTCGTCGACCAGCTCGGCGTCGAGCTGCTGGTGCATCAGAACCCGGAGTGCGTCGAGCGGGGGATCAACCCGTTCGACCACGGTTCGGCGACGCATACCGACCTGTGGAAGACCGAGGGTCTCAAGCAGGCGCTGGACAGGTACGGCTTCGACCTGGCGTTCGGGGGTGCGCGCCGCGACGAGGAGAAGTCCCGGGCGAAGGAGCGGGTGTTCTCCATCCGGTCCGCCCAGCACCGGTGGGATCCCAAGGCACAGCGGCCGGAGCTGTGGCGTCTCTACAACGCGCGCACGCAGCCCGGGCAGAGCGTCCGCGTGTTCCCGCTGTCCAACTGGACCGAACTGGACGTGTGGCAGTACATCCACCGCGAGCGGATCCCGATCGTTCCCCTCTACTTCGCCGCGCACCGCCCCGTCGTCGAACGGGACGGCGCGCTGATCATGGTCGACGACGACCGCATGCCGCTGCGTCCCGGCGAGGTGCCGGCCCGACGCAGCGTCCGTTTCCGCACGCTGGGGTGCTACCCGCTGACCGGCGCGGTGGAGAGCACCGCCGGCACTCTCCCGCAGATCATCCAGGAGATGTTGCTGACGACGAGCTCGGAACGCCAGGGCCGGGTGATCGACCATGACTCGTCCGGGTCGATGGAGAAGAAGAAGCAGGAGGGGTACTTCTGATGGCGCACGCGACCAACGACCTCGTCGCGGACGACATCGAGGCCTACCTGTCGGCGCACGAGCACAAGTCGATGCTGCGGTTCATCACCTGCGGCAGTGTCGACGACGGGAAGTCCACGCTGATCGGGCGGCTGCTCTACGACTCGAAGCTGGTGTTCTCGGACCACCTCGCCGCGCTGGAGACCGACTCGAAGAAGATCGGCACGCAGGGCGACGGCCTGGATTTCGCGCTGCTGGTGGACGGGTTGGCCGCCGAGCGGGAACAGGGCATCACGATCGACGTGGCGTACCGGTTCTTCTCCACCGAGCGGCGGAAGTTCATCGTCGCGGACACCCCCGGGCACGAGCAGTACACCCGGAACATGGTCACCGGGGCGTCCACCGCGGATCTGGCGGTGATTCTCGTCGACGCCCGCAAGGGTGTGCTCACCCAGACCCGGCGACACAGCTACCTCGTCTCCTTACTCGGGATCCGCAACATAGTCCTGGCGATCAACAAGCTGGACCTCGTCGACTACTCCCGGGACGTGTTCGCCGGCATCGAGGCGGACTACCGGGCGTTCGCGGCCGAGATCGGACTGAGCGACATCGTCGCGATCCCGTTGTCCGCGCTGGCCGGGGACAACATCACCGCACTGTCGCCGAACACTCCCTGGTACACCGGCCCCACCCTCGTCGGTCACCTGGAGTCCGTCGAGATCGCCGACGACCTGCACACCGGCCCGTTCCGCCTGCCCGTGCAGTGGGTCAACCGGCCCAACCTGGACTTCCGTGGCTTCTCCGGGCAGATCGCCGGCGGTGCCGTGCGCCCCGGAGACCGCGTTCGAGTGCTGCCGTCCGGTCAGGAAAGCACCGTCGCGCGGATCGTCACCGCCGACGGCGACCTCGACGAGGCGGCCGCGGGCCAGTCGGTCACTCTCACGCTCACGGACGAGATCGACGTCAGCCGCGGCGACGTCCTCGCCGCGGCCTCGGATCCGCCCGCAGTCGCGGACCAGTTCGAATGCCACCTCGTCTGGATGGCCGAGGAACCCATGCTTCCCGGCCGTCCCTACCTGCTCAAGATCGGGAGCTGCACTGTCGGGGCGACGGTCACGCAGCCGAAGTACAAGGTCAATGTCAACACTCTCGAGCACACCGCCGCCCGCACCCTCGATCTCAACGAGATCGGCGTGTGCAACATCAGCCTCGACCGGCAGATCCCGTTCGACCCCTACACCGCCAACCGGGACCTGGGCGGGTTCATCCTCATCGACCGCTTCACCCAGGCCACCGTGGCCGCCGGGCTGCTGCACTTCGCGCTGCGTCGCGCCGACAACGTGCACTGGCAGGCGGTCGAGGTGGACAAGGACGCCCGCGCCCGGCTGAAAGGCCAGCGCCCGGCGGTCATCTGGTTCACCGGCCTGTCCGGCGCCGGGAAGTCGACCATCGCGAACCTGGTCGAGAAACGGCTCCACGAGCAGGGCTACCACACCTATCTGCTGGACGGTGACAACGTCCGGCACGGCCTGAACAAGGATCTCGGGTTCACCGACGCCGGCCGGGTCGAGAACATCCGCCGCGTCGCGGAGGTGGCCCGGCTCATGGTCGACGCGGGCGTCATCGTGCTGGCCTCGTTCATCTCCCCGTTCCGCGCCGAACGTGCACTGGCCCGCGACCTGCTCGGCGCCGGCGAGTTCGTCGAGGTGCACGTGGACGCGCCCCTGGCGGTGGCCGAGGCCCGGGACCGCAAAGGGCTCTACGCCAAGGCCCGGCGCGGAGAACTGATCCACTTCACCGGCATCGACTCCCCGTACGAGCCCCCCGAGAACCCCGAACTGCGCCTCGACGCCAGCGGCGCCCACCCGGCCGCGGCCGCCGCCGACCTGGTCGTCGACCATCTGCGTCAGGCTGGTGTGCTCGCCCCGCCCGCGCCTCGCCCGACCCCGCCCGCCGGAGCATGAACAGCATGGACGATCACGCACTTGCCACGGCCCTCGCCGAGCAGGCGGGGTCCCTCCTCCTCGACATCCGCGGGCGGGGTGGGGCCGAGGGGGATCGCCAGTCCAACGAGCTGCTGCTGCGCCTGCTCGCGCAGGCACGTCCGGACGACGCCGTGCTGTCCGAGGAGAGCGCCGACGATCCCATCCGCCTCACCCGGGGCCGGGTCTGGATCATCGACCCGCTCGACGGGACCCGCGAGTACGGCGAGCCGCCACGGGACGACTGGGCCGTCCACGTCGCCCTCGCCGTCAACGGGACACCCACCGCGGGGGCGGTCGGACTGCCCGCCGCCGGCCTCGTGCTGCACACCGGCGAACCACCGGCCCTCGCCGCCCCGACTCCCGGCCCGGTCCGCCTCGCCGTCTCGCGCACCCGCCCACCCGCCTGCGTCGACCAGCTTGTCGCCCGCCTGGACGCGGCACTGGTCCCCATGGGTTCCGCCGGCGCCAAGGCCATGGCCGTCGTCCGCGGCGACGTCGACGTCTACGCCCACTCCGGCGGGCAGTACGAATGGGACTCCGCCGCCCCCGTCGCCGTCGCCCACGCCGCGGGCCTGCACACCTCCCGCCTCGACGGCAGCCCCCTGCGCTACAACGAGCCCAACCCCTACCTCCCCGACCTGCTCATCTGCCGTCCCGAGCTCACCGACACAGTCCTGCGAGCACTCCATGACGCCTGACCGGGGCCCCCGCGGCCTTTCCCCGTGGGCCGCCGGGAAAGGCTGCCGACACACGGGCGGCGGGGAGCCGGGATGACACACGCCGAGGGACGCACGTGCGGTGACGCAGCGGCCGGGCGTCGAGGTCGGACTGGCGCCGGCGGCCCGTCCGTGGCGATCGTGGGAGGAGGCGCCAGCGGCGCGCTGTGCGCGACGCACCTGCTGCGGGAGTCGACGAGGTCCGGAGCGCTGGTCCGCATCACGATCATCGATCGGGACGGCGGCTACGGGCCAGGGCTCGCCTACGGGACCACGTATCCCCGGCACCGCCTCAACGTGCCGGCCGGCCGCATGAGCGTCTTTCCCGACCAGCCGGAGCACTTTGTCGAATGGGCGCGGGGCGCCGGAGTCCCAGCGGACCCCGGTGCTTTCCTGGCACGCGGACTCTACGGGTCCTATCTGACCGAGGTCCTCGCCTCGGCCGAGCGCGACGCGCTGCCCGGCGCGATCGAGTGGGTGCCGGCCGAAGCCACCGAGGTCTCCGTCGCCCCGGACAACGCAGGGCTCCGGATCGGGCTGCCGGGCAGGGAGCCGATCGACGCCGACTGCGTGATCCTGGCGCTCGGCGTTCTTCCCAGGGAGCCTCCCGGCTGGGCGACGAAGCCCGGCTGCGCCGCGCGCTACGTGGCGGACCCGTTGCGCGGGGACGCTCTCGGACGCATCGAGGACGGGGACGACGTTCTCCTGCTGGGCACCGGGCTCACGATGGTGGATGTGGCTCTGCGGCTCACGGAGCGGCGGCCGAGGTTGACGATCCGGGCCGTCTCCCGGCATGGCCTGCTTCCCCACCGGCACCGGCCGGCGGATCCCGCAGCGGGTTCGGTGCCCGCGGTGAATTTCAGCCCGTCGTCCGGTGCGGGCCCTCGTGACCTGGTCCACGCGATCCGCCGCGCCGCGGCGGTGGACCCCTGCCGGTGGCGCGAGGTCGTCGACAGCCTGCGAGCCCGGTCAGAGCAGGTGTGGAGCGGACTCGACCACGACTCCCGACGTGTTCTCCTCGCCCGGTTCGGGCGCTACTGGGACATCCACCGCCACCGCATGGCGCCCGAGGTCGCGGTCTGGATCGACGACCTGGTGCGGTGGCGGCAGCTGCGGCTCGGCCGGGGCAGCGTCGTCGAGGCGGCGAACGACGGCGACGCGCTGCTGGTCAGGCTCCTGCAGGACGGCCAGCTTCGTGAGCAGCGGTTCCACTGGATCGTCGACTGCTCGGGCCCGCCGGCCGACGTCTCGCGCTCCCCGGACAGGCTGACAGCCCAGCTCCTCACCTCGGGCTTCGCGAGAGTCGAACCGCTACACCTCGGGCTGGAGACGGATCCGGGCGGGCGGCTGATCGCCCGTGACGGGAGACCCCACAGCAACGCCTTCACGCTGGGCCCCCCGCGCCGGGGCGGCCTGTTCGAGACGACGGCGATCCCGGAACTCAGAGAACAGGCCCAGTCACTGGCGGAGAAGATATCGGCGCTGCTTTACAGCGGAAGTCGGCGCCGTGGCGCAGGTGCGGAAACCGCGCAGTAGAAGACCCGAAAACGTTCCTGATATCAATCGCGAGGGAAAAGTTCATGATGTTCAGTAGGTCTCGATTAATCGTTACGGCCGTTGTGTGCGGTGCGGTTCTGGCTCTGGGGGCCTGTGGTGGTGCTGATCCCGCGTCGTCGACGGGCGGTGCCACCGGAGAGCCGGTCGCGGGTGGTCATGGCCGCATCCTGATGCTCAGCGACCCCCGTAGCCTGGACCCGGCGACGCTCGGCAACGCCTACGCGACCACCGGCGCCCTCGGTAACGCCCTGTACGGCACCTTGATGACGACCGACGACGCCGGTGAGATCCAGTACACGATGGCCGAGTCGTTCACCACCACCGACGGCGGCGCGACCTTCACCCTGAAACTGCGCCCCGGCCTGACGTTCTCCGACGGCACCCCGCTGGACGCCGAAGCGGTGAAGTTCGACTGGGACCGCCTCAAGGATCCCGCCACCCGCGCGACCAACCTGTCCGAAGCATCGATGATCTCCTCGACCGAGGTCGTCGACAGCACCACACTGAAGATCGCCATGGCGGCGCCCGCACCGAAGTACGCCCACTCGGTCATCACCTCCACCCTGAACTGGATCGCCTCACCCGCGGCTCTGCAAAAGGGCGCGCAGGCCTTCGACGCGGCCCCGGTCGGTGCCGGGCCGTTCACCCTGACGAGCTGGACCCGCCAGGCAGCCATCGAACTGGCCAGGAACCCCCGCTACTGGGACGCACCCAGGCCCTACCTCGACCGTCTCACCCTGCGCACCACCTCCGACACCAGCCAGCGCTTCAACACGGTGCTCACCGGTGGCGCGGACGTGGCCATCGAGTCGAACCCGGTCAACATCGAAAAGGCCACCGACGCCGGCCTGCCCACCACCGTCATGGCCCTCAGCGGTGGCACCTTCATCGCGCTGAACACCCGCCGGGCACCCTTCGACGACGTCCGCGCCCGCCAGGCCGTCGCCGCCGCCCTCGACATGGACGCGCTGAACCTCGCCGTCTACAACGGCAAGGGCGAACCCGTCGACACCCTGTTCAGCGACACCTCGCCGTTCCACTCGGACACACCACTGCGCACGACGGACAAGGCGACCGCCCAACGGCTCTTCGACGAACTCGCTGCCGAAGGAAAGCCGGTGACCTTCACCTACTCCAGCGCTCCCACCACCGAGAACAGGAACACAGCCGAGAACATTCAGGCCCAGCTCGGCGCTTTCAAAAACGTCAAAGTCAACGTAAAGGTCATCGAAGTGACCGAACTCGCCGCGCTACGCACGACCCACGACTTCGACGCCGCCACCTCGTCGGCGTTCTTCCAGGACCCCGAGCCACGGCTGTGGACGGCCTTCGCCGCCGGTTCGGCCGCGAACCTGTCCGGGATCAACGACCAGGAACTCAACGACGCCCTCCTCGCCGGCCGGACCGGTACGTCGGAACAGGAACGCGCAGCCGCCTACAAGACGGTGCAGCAGCGACTAACCGAGCTGTCCCCGGTGGTCTTCCTCACTCGAGCCGAACCCAGCGCCATCGCGGGAAAGAACGTGGGCGGCCTCATCCAGTACGGACTCGGATCTCTGCTGCCCGACCAGATCTGGATCCAGAAGTAGCGGTCGTTCCTGATCCGGGCGCCGACCCGACGACAGATGGGCTCCGACCCGTCGGAGATCACCCAGGGGGGTACTTGTGGACACTCCGCCGATTTCCCCCGTTCCGCCGGGCGTCGGGGGAACGAGAGTCGGTTTCATCGGGCTGGGCAGCCAGGGCGGGCCGATGGCCCGGCGCATCGCGGACGAGGGCTACCCTCTGACGGTCTGGGCTCGCCGCGCGGCGTCCGTGGAGCCGTTCGCGGGGGTCGCCGCCGTAGCTTCCACGCCTGCGGAGGTCGGCGAGTCGAGTGACGTGGTCGGCATCTGTGTGGTCGCGGATGCCGACGTGGAGGACGTGCTGCTACGGGACGACGGTGTCCTGGCCGGTATGGCAGCCGGGGGAGTCGTCGTCATCCACTCCACGATCCGTCCGGAGACCTGCCAGCGCCTTGCCGCCGAGGCGGCGAAGCAGGAGATCTCGATCATCGACGCGCCGGTCAGCGGCGGAGGCGATGCGGCCGCGCAGCGCAGGCTGCTGGTCATGGTCGGTGGTGAGGACGACGCCGTCGCGCGGTGCCGCCCCGTCCTCGAGGCCTTCGCCCGGCCGGTGATTCATCTCGGTCCGCTCGGAAGCGGTCAGGTGGCGAAGCTGGTGAACAACTTCGTCTTCACCGCACAGGTGGGCCTTGCCCTCGAGACGTTCTCGTTCGCGCAGCGACTGGGCATGGATCGCGCCGCGGCGGCCCAGGTGTTGGCACACGGCAGCGGCGGTACCCGCGCCAGCGCGATCCTGGCCGCTTCCGGCTTCGACACCACGGGGCTGCGTCAGGCTGAGCCGCTGCTGCGCAAGGACGTCGGCATCGTTCTTGACGTCGCCCGGGCCGCCGGTGTTCCGGAACCGGCCGCTCTGGTCGAACTCGCCCGAAACACCTTGAGCGCTCTGGGAAACGGCCCGAAGGCCCAGGTATCCCCGAAGGCCTAGGTAACGACGCCCGTCGGCGAGGCTGGACCCTCTCCCCTCGCCGTCAGCGGCGTCCTGGGGGTCTGCCTTCCTGGCTCTGGGCGGGTGGGCGACCGCGTGCCTGACGGGTGGCGATGGTCGCGGCACTGGTGAGTCGTCGGCCGAGGTCCAGGACGGTGGTGACGGGGACTGGTTGGCCGGGGCCGGTGATGCTGAGTGAGAGCAGGACGCGTCCGATGGGGTCGAAGATCGGCGCTGCGATGGTCTTGAAGGTGATTTCGTCGGAGTCGGTCAGCGTGTCGAGGGAGAGCAGCATTTCGTCGGTCTGACTCATCGCCTTGGCGAGGTGCTGTTCGGCGTCGTCGTCGGTTGGTTCGTTGCGCACTCGGCTCATCGCCTTCATCACCGCGGGTGCGGAGATCGCGGGCAGGGGGACGCTGAAGCCTCGGGCGCGGGTCTCGGTGAGGACGTTGCGGTAGAAGTCGGCGAGCGCCGGGGGGAGGGCGGCGCGTTCGAGCCAGGTGCTGATGGCCGTGTCGTCGGCCCAGGCCATGAACACGGCGCCGATCGGTGCGAGTAGGGGCGAGCGGTCGCCGGGGTAGCCCAGGCTCGGGGTGGGTGGTTGCGGTCCGCGCCGTGCCAGGAAGATGACGTCTCTCCCCGCGATCGCGCTCACTCCCGTCTCGGTGCCGAGTTCGTCCGCGAGTATGTCGGCCTGCTCGATGGCGGCCCCGATCGCCGGGTGCTGTTCGAGGGCGGCGAAGCCGGTCACCGCGAGTGCCGGTCCCAGGACATAGGTGCGGTGGGCGGGGTCGCGTACCACGAACCCGCAGTCGGTCAGCACCGCGAGGGTGGCGTGCGCGGAGGCGATGTTCATCCCCAGGTGCCCGACCAGCTCGCTGATCGTGAAGCCGCGGGACGGGTGCGCGGTGAGGAACGAGACGATGTCCGCGGCGCGGGCGGAGGCGGGTGCGGCACGGGCCATGGAGCGACCGTAGCGGATCAGGCCCCTTGACAGCAATCTGCGTTTTGCTATAGCAATGTCTCTATGTGGCGACGGTGTCGCCTGTTCGTGAATCCCACCCCGTCGGCCGGATCGCAATGTTGTGTGATCTGACCGTATGTCACCAGCTCCAGACGGCTTCGAGCAGCCTGAGGAACCAGACCGGCGCCGTCCTGCTGTCGTTCATCGACCTGCTCTGCGAAAAGCATGAACTCCGGGGCTGTCAGTGGCGTGTGGAATGCGTGGGAGCGTATGCGATCTGTCGTGGCCCCGCAGATCCGATCAGATTTCTCGGCCTTCAACTGGACGACTGTGCGTGATCGGAGGGCTCATCCCGTGGGCAACACAGCCGCAGAGCAATGCTTCCGTGAGGTCATGACCGTCGAACCACCTGATGTGGCGACGCCCTTCGAGGTGGCGACCCGCGACTTCGTGTTCGGGGAGGTGTGGCGCCGGCCCGGTCTGAGCCGGCGCGACCGGCGGTGGGTCACCCTGACCTGTGTGGCCGCTGCCGACGCGCCCGAGCCGATCGACGCCCACGTCTACGCGGCGCTCAACAGCAGTGACATCGAGCTCGAGGCCATGCTGGAGTTCGTCCTCCATTTCGCCGTGTACTGCGGGTGGCCCAAGGCCTCTCATCTCGAGGGCGTGATAGTCCGGCAGTGGGCTCGCATCCAGCAGGAACAGGGCAGGTCAGCGGCCCCGTGGCCGTCGCTCGACAACGGCGGGCTCGGGCCCAACGACTGGGAACAGCGGCTGGAGCGAGGGGTCGAGGAGTTCATCGACGTGAATCTGACGCCGGCGCCGCGGCCCGAGACACCCTACCGTCACGCCGGAATCCTCAACTTCGTGTTCGGCCATGTCTGGCAGCGGCCGGGCCTCACCCGTCGCGAGCGCCGCATCATCACCGTCGCCTGCGTCGCCATCGACGACTCGCCCATGCCGTTGAAGACGCACGTCACCTCCGCCCTGCACTCCGGCGACATCACGAAGGTGGAGATGGACGAGATCGTTCTACAGTTCTCCGCCTACTACGGCTTCGCCAAGGGTGCGGCGCTGGGCGACACCGTGGAGGCGGCCGTGCTACCGGCGTAGACGAGGCGGCAGGGGTGCAGGCAAGGCTGTGGTGTCAGGCGGAGAACAACCTGGCGGGCCTCCCGACTACGGCGATGCCCTGACCTGGGTCGGGCATCGCCGAAGGCGTGGGGCCCGGCGTGACACCTAGACGATGATCGGCAGCTTCTCGTAGCCGCGCACGGTGCTGGTGTGCAGGCGCACCGTGTTGTCGTGGTCGACGTCCCAGGTCGGGAATCGGCGCAGGGTCTCCTCCAGCGCGATGCGTCCCTCCATGCGGGCGAGGGAGGCACCGAGGCAGAAGTGGACGCCGCGGCCGAGGGAGAGGTGCCTGTCGAACGTGCGCCGGATGTCGTAGCGGTCCGGGTCGTCGTACTTGCGATCGTCGCGCCCGGCGGAACCGGTGAGCAGCAGGACCTTGGACCTGGCGGGGATCTCGGTGCCGTGTACCTCGACGTCGCGGGTGGTGACGCGGCCCTGGACGGGGGACGGCGCCTCGTAGCGCAGCGTCTCCTCGACGGCGCCGCCCAGCAGCGACGGGTCGGCGGCCAGGTCGGCCCGCTGGTCGGGGTGGGCGGCCAGCAGGACGCAGGCCCAGCCGAGCAGCCGGGCGACGGTCTCCGTGCCCGCCGAGACGAGCAGCGCGGTGAAGTCCGTGGCCTCGCTGAGGCTGAGCCGGCGGGTGCCGTCGTCGGTGGTGATCTCCGCCTGGGTGAGCGCGGTCATCATGTCGTCCCGAGGGTTCTTGACCCGCTCCTGGATCTGCCCGTTGAGGTAGCCGTGGAACTTGGCCGTGGCGGCCATGGCCGTCTCGTTGAACATGCCCTTCTCCGGGTCCAGGTAGAACGTCCCGTCGATCATCTTGCGGACGTCCTCCCGGTCGGCGGGGTCGACGCCGATGAGCTGGGAGATGACCAGCGAGGGGAGCTGGGCGGCGAAGTCCTGCACGAAGTCGAACCCGCCGCTGCCGACCTGGGGGTCGAGCAGCTCGGCGCACAGGTCGCGGATGACGCCCTCGAGACCGCCGACGCGGCGCGGGGTGAAGGCCCGGGAGACCAGGACGCGCAGGAGGGTGTGCGTGGGCGGGTCCATGAAGATGATCTGGCCGGTGTCCCATGGTTCCGGCTTCATGAGCTCGAGGACCGTGCCGTACTTGGAGCTGTAGGCCGCGGGATCGAGGTGGGCCGTGTCGACGTCGGTGAAGCGGGAGAGCGCGTAGAAGTCGAACTTCTCGTTGTGGTAGACCGGCGCCTCGTCGCGCATCCGCTTCCACAGCGGGTGCGGGTTGACGTCGATCTCCTTGTCGAACGGGTCCCAGTACAGATCGTCCGTCACAGGGTGGGTCCTTTCGTCGTCGGTCCCGGGACGCACTGGTCGCGCGCGGGAAAGATCCTCATCCGGACTCCCTGCTGATCAGGTGTGGTCGCAGGGCGACCGCCATGTCCGGGTCCAGGTCCTGTCCGTCGAGTAGCCGTCGGATCGAGGACGCGACCACCCGCGCTATCGCCGGCACGTCGAAGGTGGTGGTGGTGATCGCGGGCCGCAGCGCGGCGCCCAGCGGGTGGTCGCCGGAACCGACCACCGCGATGTCCCGGGGAACCCCCAGGCCGGCAGCACGCAGCTTGTCGATGAGCAGGATGGCGAACTGGTCGCTGTTGGCGTACACCGCGTCCGGCCGGTGCTCCGGGTCGCGCCATCGGTCCACCACGGTCGCGATGCTGTCCGGGGACAACTCGCAGTCCACCCGTTCGACCGGCACGTTCCCGGCTGTCGCGACCTGCAGGACCGCGTCGTAACGCCGCTCGGGCACCTCCGCCAGCGCCCCCCGGGGCACCAGGCAGGCCAGGCGCCGGCAGCCCCGGGTGAGCAGGTGACGTGTCGCGAGGCTGGCCACCGCGGCGGGATCGAGGGGCACGGTGGGCGCGTAGGTCACGCTCGGGACGCCGGTGAGCAGAATCGCCCGCACGCCCGCACGCCGCAGCAGCTCCACGGCGGTCCGGGTACCGCGGGACACGTTGACGTACACCGCGGCGGGCCGAAGCTCGGCCCATGCGTAGGCTCCGCTCATCCCGGTGGTGGTGCGGTCGCCGTGCATCAGCAGGACCAGGTCACGCTTCGCGAGCTCCCGGTCGAGGTTCTCGAGGAACCTGTCCTGGCCGGGGACGGTCGTTGACCGCGACATGGGCACCAGGACGATGTTGCTGCGCCCGGCGCGCAGCGCCCGCGCCGACGCGTTCGGGGCGTACTGAAGCTCCCGCGCCGCCGCCAGGACCCGCTGCCGGGTCTGCTCGCTGACCGGGTGGTCGGTGCCGTTGAGGACGTGGGAGACCGTCGCCCGCGACACACCGGCGCGCCGGGCCACATCCGCGCTGGTGGGCCGGGCCGGCTCCGGCGCCGCGGTCGGGCCCGGCAGCCCTTCGCCCCGTCGATCCTCGAGCGGCACAGCTCGACCACCCTTCCTCGTCCCACGGCCCTGGCGGTCCGCGGGCGTGATCGATTTACACGTGTAACTGTGGCCGTACGTTACACGTGTCACCTCTCCGCCGCGGGCTATCGGCCGGGTGTTCCGAGGAGGGCGGCACGAACGCCTCCGTCGACGGGAACGTCGATCCCGTTGACGAAGCTCGCCGCGTCCGAGAGCAGGAACGCCGCCGCAGCGGCGACTTCCTCCGCGCGGCCCTCACGGCCCAGCGGGGTCAGCCGCACGAGCCTGTCGTTGGTCCCGCGCGCGGCCTCCTTGTGGCGTCTTCTCCGGGCTCTTCGTTGAGGTGGGGGACCGTGCGGCGGGAACCCTTCGGGGCCAGCCAGCGATACTTCGGCGGCGCGAATCGGAGGGCCCGCGTCGGGAGAAGGCATGACGCTTGTCTGGTCGGTCGTGCGGATGGCGGGCGCGTCATTCTCGGTGCGATTGCGCGGCGCCGAGGTGGGAGGGGCATCGGCCGAGCTGCCCGACATCCCGGGTGGGCCGATCGGCGACGGAGCGGGCCGGCTCATGCGGCTGGGGGTGCAGCGGCAGTGCCGGTCGCGGGATTGTGCCAGCCTCCTGGGCCGGCGGTCAGGACCGTGCCAGCGGGCACCGGACGGTCGAGGCGGTAATCGTGGCCGCACACCCCCTCCTTATGCGACTAGTGGTCGCTCATCAGTCGGTGAGTATGCGGGCGATGCTCGCATACTGTCAAGATGGAACGAGGTGGTCCTGTGACTTCTCCGTCACCGTTTGTGGCCGCCCTCCGGTCGCCCGTTCGTGACGATGGGGCAGCCGAGCTGGCTCCGCGACGCCTGCCTGTGCCTGCGGGCAGCCGGCTGACCGCAGGCGCAGGCGGTTGACGTCGCCCAGTCCCGGGTGCTTTGATCCCGTCCTCAACGGGTGAGGGGCGTCGGCCAAGCCGATCTCACTTCCTGACAGCGCTCGTCAGCCAGGGGATGTGGCTGGCGAACCAACCGTGCTCGTCCTCGAGGGGACGCCGCGCCGCGTGGCGCTCGCTGTTGCGCGGCTGCAATCGGGGTCCGGGGTCTGTCGGTCAGTAATGCTGTCGGATTTTCCTGTGTCGTGGTTCCGCTTCGCGGATCACGCTCTGAAAAGCTCGCCGCGACCGCGAGAAGGAATCACCCGCCGGCAGTCCTCTGTTTTCTCATTCCACTTCCATGCCACCTTTGAACGCCGACGGAAGGTCCGACCATGAGTCGCAGGACACGATTACTGGCCACGGCTGTTACATGTTGCGCCGCCCTTCTGTTAGGGGCCTGTGGTGGAGGCGGCGATTCCACCAGCCCGTCCGCGGGTGCCTCCGGCAAGCCGGTGGCGGGCGGCCACGGGCGAATCCTGACACTGAGCGATCTGCGCAGCCTGGACCCGGGGACGATCGGCAACGCCTACGCGAGCACAGGTGTCGTGGGCAACGCCCTGTACGGAACGTTGATGACCAACGACGAGGCGGGCGAGATCCGCTACCAGATGGCCGAGTCCTTCACCACGACGGACAACGGCCGCACCTTCACCCTGAAGCTGCGGCCCGGGCTGGTCTTCTCCGACGGCACTCCGCTCAATGCCGAAGCGGTGAAGTTCAACTGGGATCGGGTCAAGGACCCGGCCACCGGCTCACCCCACCGCTCGGAGGCGTCGATGATCGCCTCGACCGAGGTGGTGGACGATGTCACGCTGACGGCCACGATGGTCACCCAGGTGCCCAAGTATGCCCAGTCCGTCGTCACCTCGTCACTGAACTGGATCGCCTCGCCCGCGGCCCTGCGGAAGGGCGCCGCGGCCTTCGACGCCACCCCGATCGGCGCCGGCCCGTTCACGCTGAAGAGCTGGACCCGCCAGGCCGCCATGGAGCTGGTCAAGAACCCCCGCTACTGGGACGCCCCCAAGCCGTACCTGGACACCCTCACCTTCCAGGCCGCGCTCGACTCCAACCAGCGTTACAACACCCTGCAGACCGGGGGCGCGGACGTCGCCGTCGAGTCGAACCCCGTCAACTTCGACAAGGCCGACAAGGCCGGCCTGCCGAACACCGTGCTGGAGCTCAGTGGCGGGCTCTTCATGGCCATGAACACCCGCAGGGCGCCGTTCGACGACGTCCGCGCACGGCAGGCCGTCGCCGCGGCACTTGACCTGGACGCGCTGAACCTCGCCGCCTACAACGGAACCGGCACACCCGTCGACACGCTGTTCAGCAAGGCCTCGCCCTTCTACTCGGACACGCCGCTGCGCAAGGCGGACAAGGCCACCGCCCAGCGACTGTTCGACGAGCTGGCCGCGGAAGGCAAGCCGGTGTCCTTCGCCGTCTCCACCGCCCCCACCTCGGAGAGCAGGACGACGGCGGAGAACATCCAGGCCCAGCTCGGCACGTTCAAGAACGTCAGCGTCCAGGTCAAGATCATCGAGGTTGCCGACATCGTCTCGCTGCGCACGACGCACGACTTCGACGCGACCACGTCGTCAGCGTTCTTCCAGGACCCCGAACCACGGCTGTGGACGGCCTTCAGCGGCGACTCGCCGGCGAACCTTTCCGGGATCGCCGACAAGGCGCTCAACGACGCCCTGCTGGCGGGGCGGACAGGCGCATCGGAACAGGACCGCGAGAAGGCCTACGACACGGTCCAGCAGCGCCTCACCGAGCTGGCCCCGGTGGTCTTCTTCACGAGAGCGGAGCCCGGCGCCATCGCAGGCAAGGACGTCGGCGGCCTCGTGCAGTACGGCCTCGGCTCGCTCCTGCCCGAGGAACTCTGGATCCAGAAGTAGCCGCCCGCCCCGGACGTCGACCTGACGACTCGTTCCGGGTGCTGAGATCTCGAGATCCTGGGGAAAGACCGAACGGAGAGATGCCCGACGCGAAACAGGTGCCAGGCACATTCCTGTGCCTGGCACCTGATCGTCACGTGGGACGCATGCGCGGACGATCCGCTGGCGGTTCTGGCGCGTCGAGATGACGCCGGGTCAGAGAAACACCGCGTTTTCCTGGACGCCGCAACCGGGGTCCTGGGCTACTTCGCGATCCACAGATCCTCGGGTAGCAGGGAACCCGCACCGTACTGCACGATGCCGCCCACGTTCTTGCCCGTGATGACGGCAGGCGCCGACCGGGTGAGGAAGATGGCCGGCATCGCCTCGGTCAACCGTGCCTGCGCCGCGTCGTAGGCCGCCTTACGCTGCTCCAACGACGTCCCGGTCCGGCCGGCCAACAGATTCCTGTCGAGCTCCGGGTCCACGAGGCCGGGCATGTTCGCCGGCGAGTTCCCGGTGAAGTTCGCCAACAGCCGCGGCTCGGGGTCCTGGAAGGCCGCGGCGGATACGATCGCGTCGAAGTCGTGGGTCGTGCGCATCGCGCCGACCTGCGAGTAGTCGACGGTCGCGACCTCGACCTTGACGTTCTTGAAGCTGCCGAGCTGGGCCTGGACGTTCTCCGCGATCGCCCTGTTCTCGCTGGACGGATAGGTGGAGAACGTGAAGGACACGGGCTTGCCCTCGGCGGCCAGCTCGTCGAACAGTCGCTGGGCGGTGGCCTTGTCCGCCTTGCGCAGCGGCGTGTCCGAGTAGAAGGGGGAGTTCTTGGTGAACAGCGTGTCAACCACCTGGCCTTCGCCGTTGTAGACGGCGAGGTTCGGCGCATCGATGTCGAGCGCCGCGGCCACGGCCTGTCGGGCGCGAATATCGTTGAACGGCTCTCTGCGCGTGTTCAGGGCGATGAAGTAGCCACCGCTGAGCGGCAGGAGGTCGGTCGGCAGACCCGCCTTCTCGGCCTTGGCCAGGTTGATCCAGTTAGTCTCGACGGCAACATCGGCGCCGTCACTGATCAGGGTGTTGTAACGCTGGTCGGAGTCGAGCACCGCGCGCATTGTGATGCCGTCGAGGTAGGGCTTGGGTGCGTCCCAGTAGCGGGGGTTCTTGACGAGCCTGATCTCGGCCTGCCTGGTCCAGCTCTGCAGAGTGAAGGGGCCGGCGCCGACAGGGCTCTCGTCGAAGGTCTGCTGACCCTTCCGCAGGGCCGCCGGTGAGGCGATCCAGTTCATCGCCGAGCCGACGATCGCCTGCGCGTACGCGGTCACGGGAGTGGTCATCGTGACTTTCAGGGTGACGTCGTCGACTACCTCGGCCGAGGCGACCATCGCCGCTTCCGCCGCGCTGGGTGAGGCGCTGGCCGGGTCCTTGAGTCGGTCCCAGTTGAATTTCACCGCTTCGGCATTGAGCGGAGTGCCGTCGGAGAAGACCAGCCCGGGCCGCAGCTTCAGCGCGAAGGTCGCGCCACCGTCGGTCGTGGCGAAGGACTCGGCCATCGAGTACGCGACCTTGCCCGTCTCGTCCGTGGTCATCAGGGTGCCGTACAGGGCGTTACCCAGCACTGCGGTGATCGCGGCCTGGTTGCCGAGGGATGCAGGGTCCAGGCTGCGCGGATCGCTCAGTATGAGGATCCGGGCGGTACCCCCGGCCACCGGCTCACCAGAGGGACCCGCGGTTCCCGTGGACGGACTGGAATCCCCGCCTCCACAGGCCCCCAGGACGAGTGCGGCGCAGCAGGCAACAGCCGCGCCGAGTAATCGGCTCTTACGCATCATCAGTGACCTCCCGTTTTTCTCATGACAGAAAGAAGGCGGGGCCGCGGCCGACCAGCTGACGATGACCGCGCCGTCGACCTGTTCGGGTTCAGGTGGTGATCGCGGGTCGGTCGTCCAGTTCGATCCCGAGTTCCTTGAGCTCGCGCTCGGCCCAGAACAGGCGGCCGGTGTATTCCATGGGATCGGCACAGGAGGCGAAGTAGGCGAGCATGCGGGCGGGGACCTCCATCGGCACGGCCACGCTGTCGTCGAGGCCGGACTCCTTGACGCGGATGGCCGTGAGCTCGGTGGCGACCAGGCCCGGGTGCATGCCGATCACGGCGATGCCCTTCCGGGCGAGCTCGGGAGCCAGCACATTGCCGAGCCGGTCGAGCGCCCGCTTGCTGCAGTAATAGCCGGGCACCGCGAGGCTGAACCCACCGATGTTCTCGAGCTTGGGAAGCTCCTCCGGCTGGCGGAAGACCTCACCGCTGCCGGTGCTGAGGTTGATGATGCGCCCGCCACCGCGACTCTCCATAATCGGAGTCACCAGCTGTATGAGCGTGAAGGGCGCGTGGAGGTTGACCGCGAACTGGTACAGCCAGTCCTCACGCGTCAGCTCCAGAAATCTTTTCGACCAGATCTCGCCGGCGGTGGCCGCCGCGTTGTTGATGAGCACGTCGACGCCACCGAACCGCTCGACGGCGGCGTCGACCAGGCGCTCGAGATCCGCGGTCTCGGCCAGATCGGTCTGCACGGCGATCGCGCTGGCTCCCGTGTTCTCGATCTCGGTCAGCGTCTCGTTCAGGGTGCCGGGCAGTGTTCTGTCCGGCTCGACCGTTCGTGCGGCCAGGACCAGGTTCGCGCCGCGGCGGGCGAACGTCTGGGCCGCCTGCCTGCCGATGCCACGGCTGGCCCCTGTGATGATCACGACCTTGCCGGCCAGGTCGAGTTCCTCGTGTCGCTGCATCGTCATACGATCTCCGTCCTCTATTTGACCGATGTTCAAATGGAGGGTAGCGCGGCCCCATCGCGCGTCCCCGGTCCTCGCGGTCGAGGTGGCCGGGTTTCCAGAGCGTCGAGGGGTGTCGGTCGGACCCGGCCGAGGAGGATCACGAGGTCTTGCGTGTGCGCGAGGACGTCGGCCAGGACGTCGGGGGTAGTTCGGCGAGGCGGGCAGGTGTCGGGCGTCTGCCTACCGCGGTAGATCCGTGACGATCCGCTGGTCGTTCCGCGCGATGGCGTGACGCGGCGTGAGGTCGTGGCTGAGGCGGCGGAGGAAGCTGTCGCGGGCGCGTGTACCCCTTCGGGGGTCCTAGGCGGGCGGAGGGGACTCTGTGGCGTCAGGGCGGAGTGGGTGGCGACATCGCGTACCCGCCACCGCCACTTGGCGCACGGCGCGCTGCGCGCTGCGTCCCGGCCGAGGAAGGCCGGGCCGTCGAGCGGGTCGGCCAGGTCGAGGGCGTTCCTTCAGCGGAGCCGACGCGTACCCGGCCGGGGAGTCGGGGGTCCCAGCGACGCCCGGCACGATCGGGTGCCGCAGGATAGCTGTCTCCTTGATCCCGGAAAATCTACTCCCGCTGCAGTAGACATCGAGTTCTGTCCTGGGTAGAGTTCCTGTCGTAGCGAAGGAAGTCACATGGTCGCGGCAGACATGAACTGGCGCGAGCAGGGCGGTGGCCAGGGCGGGCCGCCGAGTACCACCGCGAAAGGTTCGGCAGCACCCAGTAGTTGACCTGTGTGGAGAGGGGAGCAGACGCCATCAGGATCGCCCGAGCGATGGTCTAGCTCGCTCGGTTACCGCAGGCCCCGGATTGGAAGGTGGTCCCCGGTCACGCATACGCGATCCCCGCACCCCGCCCTCTCGGGTGGGCATGCGGGTTCCAGAACCCGGCGCGTCTTGGCCGGTAGATGGTGTTGAACCCCCGGG
>NZ_CASGGV010000285.1:0-68253 GCF_949319125.1 Frankia sp. Hr75.2
GGGGGGGGGGGGTGGTGCGCCCTGGCACCCACCCCCCCGCCACAGTTGTTTTCTAGCGCCCAGGTTGTGGTGGTTTGGGGTCCACGGTGGCGGCCCTGGCGCTGGGCAAAGTGCTATCAATCCCCGGCAGGAGCCCGGGCGGTAGGCCTCCGCCCGGGCTCCTGCCGGGCAACGTCGACGGGGCGCAGCGCCGACCCCGACCGGCGCGGACCACAGCCCACCACCTGCGGCGATGGGGCCCGGCGGCAGGCACGCCACCGACCACGGGTCGGGAGGAGCGGCCGAGGTCAGCAGGCGCGCGGGGTCGGTAGGCCTGCGCCGCGCGGCAACGCGGTGCCGGTCGCGGTTCGGGTGACGACCGGCAGCCGGCCGGAGGGTGGCACCGCGCCGGCCAGCACCGCCGCCAGCGCCTTCATCGACGCTGGGTCGCGTGAATAGCTCGCCAGCCACGCCCCTGCGGCCACCGGCGGACGGTAGGGCGTCCCGGTCGACACGACCACGGTCCGCCGATCGGTGACGGGCGGCGGCGAGTTCCCGACCAGCACCACCCGGACCACAGCCGTACCCGCTCCCGAGGCGCCCGCTGCGGGCGGCGCTGGCGGGCGGCCGGAGCCCTGGGCGGCCAACCGGGCGCCGATCCCCCGGGCACCCAGGGCGTCCACGAGCATCTTCGCGGCGCCTGACGGCCCGGAGACCTCCACCGCCGGCTGCGTCCCGCCCGCACCTGCGCCGGCGGTGCCGCGGCTGAGCGGGAGCAGGTCACACGTCGGCTGGTCAAGGAGCGTGATCGCCCGCTCGGCGATCGCGGCTGCGGTGGCCGCCGCCTCCTCGGGGGTTCGGGCCGCGGCGGGCTCGGTGTGCGCCAGCCTCCACTTCATCCTCAGGATTCGACGTACCGACGCGTCGATCCGCTCCGGAACGATCGCCCCGGAGCGCACAGCGGAAACCACAGCATCAAGCGCCTGCGCCAGGTCCGGCGGCATCAGCAGCATGTCGACGCCGGCCTGGACGGCTCGCACCGCCGCGCCGCCGGGCGTGTTGTGCTCGGTGATCGCGGCCATGTTCAGCGCGTCGGTGACGATGACGCCGTCGAAGCGGAGCTCGTGGCGCAGCAGGCCGTCGACCACCGGCTTCGACAGCGTCGCCGGCGCGGCCGGGTCGAGCGCGGGGACGTTCAGATGACCGACCATGACCATCGGTACGCCCGCGGCGATCGCCGCCCGGAACGGCGGCAGGTCGAGCGCCGTCAGCGCCGCCCGGTCTCTGGTGATCGTCGGCAGGTCGGCGTGGCTGTCGACGGACGTCGCGCCGTGCCCGGGAAAGTGTTTCGCGGCCGCGGCCACCCCGACCTGCCGGTATCCTTCGACCGCCGCCGCGGTGAACCGCCCGACCGCCGCAGGGTCGTCGCCGAAGGAGCGCTCACCGATCACGGGGTTCGCCGGGTCGCTGTTGACGTCCGCGTCCGGGGCGAAGTCGACGTTGATGCCCAGGGCGCGCAGGTCCGCGCCGGTGATCTGCGCGGCGTCCCGCGCGTCGGTGGGACGTCCCGTCGCGCCCTGTGCCATCTGGCCGGGCAGCAGGGTCACGCCGTCCCGGACGCGCAGCACCGTTCCCTGCTCCTGGTCCGCGGCGATCAGCAGCGGGATGCTGGCCGCCGCGCTCAGGTCCGCGGACAGCGACTTGACCTGGTTCGGGTTGACGATGTTGTCCGGGAGCGCCCCCGGGCCCGTCCCGCCGGCGTCGAAGTAGATCACGCCGCCCAGGCCCCGTCTCGCGACGGCTTCGGCAGCCGTGTCCACACCGGACGTCCGCCGGTTCGCGGTGACAACGGCCGGGCTCCGGTCGGCGCCCGCGGTACCGAAGACGTATCCCATCATCATCTGGCCTACGCGCTGCTCCAGCGACAGGCCGGCCAGCGTGGACTCGACCCAGCTGTTCTCCTCGGCCGAACCGGCGCCGGGGCCGCTCCCCGCGCCGCCCGGGTCGGCGGCCGACAGCTCGTCGGCGCCGGTTTCCGGGCCCTCGGCGGGGTGCTCCGCGGTGCCGCGCCCGGATTCCGCGCCCGCCGCGCCGCCGCCCGGGTCCCCCGCCCTGGCGGAGCCGCCTGCGGTGTCGCCGTCGGCGAGGCTGAGCCGGTCCGCCATCGAGCCGCCCGCGTCGGTGCCGCGGACCGCCCAGGCGAACGCCGTGACACCGGCCAGCGCCGCCAGGACGACCGCGAGCGCCACCCCGACGACCCGCACACGCCGCATTGACCATCCCCTCGCCCGCGAGTCGCCCGATCCGTCTCCTCGCACCGTCTGTGACCTCACCTGCCCGGACCGGACCGCTCGGAACCGGACCGCTCGGAACCGGCCGGGAACCGAAACCAGCCGGCAACGGGAGCGAACCGTACACACCATCATGGATCGCCAAGCGGGGTGGGGTGGGCGCGGAGCGGAGCGCACGGGGACGTACGTTGCGAGGTGACCGTCGCGGCGCCTCCGGAGGTGCCAAGACAGGAGGCGTCATGAACCGTCGAGCACTGTTGCCGGTCGCCGCATGCGCGGGCGTCGGGATCAACGGCCTGCGGCTGCGCGCACGGATGCGGGCACTCGCCGTCATCGCACCGGCCGACGAGCCGGTACACCCCTCGCACGTCTTTCTGCTGGCGGACGGCGTCCGCCTCGACGAGCCGGCCCGGCGGGCGGCGAGCGCGCACGCGCTGCGGGAGGGCCTCACCGTCCTGGACCTCGTGCCGGCCGAGCTGCCCGCGCACGAACTGCTCGACCTCGCGCGGCTGGTCGATCCGGCGCGTTACCGCACCCAGCGGCTGGAACGGGGGCGCGGAGCCTTCCGTGCGCTGCTGGTCGACCGGGACGTCCTGGAGCGCACCGGGCTCGACCTGAAGGACCCGAGCCGCGTCGACCTGGTCGCGGCGACGGCGGCCCTCAAGCTGCTCGCGCCCGCGTCGACGGATCTGGCGATCCTGCCGGGCCTCACCACCGCGGACGGCTTCACACCCGCGGACGGCGGGCCGCCGACCGGGTCGGCGGACGGGTCGGACCGGGTCGCGGTGCAGTTCGCCGCTCGCCCGTGGGAGCCCGGCCAACCGTTCTTCCCTCTCGCCCGCGACCTCGCGGTGGCCGCCGGGGCCACCGCGGCCCCGGGCTGGGCGCTCGGCGCGGCGGTGCTGTCGTGGCTGCAGCCGTTGGTCGTCGGAGCCGGGCGCATCCGGGTGCCCGCCACCGACCTCGTCCGCAGCCCGCTGACCCGCCGGCGGCCCGCGCTGCGGACCCTCGCGTCGGCGGTCGGCGGCGCGGTGACGGGCTCGGGCGTGGACCTGCCCAGGCCGGGGCCGCCCGCCCCCGAGCCCGCCGTGCTGGCCGCGAAGCGGCGTGAGTACGCCGCCGACCTGGCCGCCGGCATCGACCGGTTCCTGGAGCCGGCCACGACGAGCTGCCCCTGGTGCGGCGGCACGGACCTCTCGCTGGCCCTGCGCGGCGCGGACGCCATCCAGGTCAAGCCGGGGGTGTTCCGGTACGACCGCTGCGGCGGCTGCGGCCATGTTTTCCAGAACCCGCGGCTGACCCTCGACGGCCTCGACTTCTACTACCGGGACACCTACTCCGGCCTGGGCTCCGGGCTGACCGAGGAGCTCTTCCGCCGCAACACCGACAGCTACCTGGAACGGGCGCGGATCGACATACCCACGCCACGGCGCTGGCTGGACGTCGGCGGCGGGTTCGGGCACTTCTGCGCCGCCGCACGCGAGGTGTGGCCGACGACCTCGTTCGACGGTCTGGACATCGGCGCGGCCATAGGCGAGGCGGAGCGCCGGGGCTGGGTCGACCAGGCCTACCGGGGGCTGCTGCCCGACCTCGCCGGGACGATGAGCGGGCGCTACGACGTCGTGAGCATGTTCCACTACCTCGAACACACCCGGGACCCGCGGGCCGAGCTGCGCGCCGCCGCCGAGGTCCTCGCCCCGGGCGGCCACCTGCTCATCGAGGTGCCGAACGCGCAGAGCCCGGCCGCCCGGTGGTACGGGACGTACTGGCCGGGCTGGTTCGTGCCGCAGCACCAGCATCTCGTCCCGGCCGACAACCTGACGGCCGCCCTCGGCGAGGTCGGCCTCGAGGTGCTGGACGTGCGCTTCGGCGAGACGCACCAGCGCGGGGACGCCCCGGTGGTCTTCTGGGGGATGTGGCAGCGCGCGACACCGTCACCGGCCGTCCCGTGGCGCGAGGTCAGCCGGCCCGGCCTGGCCCGCGGCCGGCGCGCCCTCGTCGGCGCGGCGGTGTTCACCGCGATGCCGGCGGCGATCGCGTGGGACATGGCGAGCCGGCCGTACCTCACCACCGGTAGGCGCTCGAACGCCTACCGGATCCTGGCCCGCCTGCCCTGAGCCGCCTGCCCTGCTGCCGGACGGGCGCTGATGCCCCGCCCGGCAGCAGGGCCCGGCGACGATGGCTGCGGCGCGGTTCATCCGCCGGGCTGGCGTTCGCATGATCCCCCCTCCCTTTCATTACTCTGAGCGACGACAGTGGCCGCAGGGTAGCGAGGTGGCTGCCAGGGGGACAGACGATCTCCGCGCTCGTGGTCCCGCCGGACCACCCGGCCCAGCCGCGGCCGTGACGCCGGCACGGCAAGGCACGCGTCTCGGGGGGTGTGGGGGGGCATGACTGGAAGGATGCGGCGGGGACAGCAGGACACCGCTGGCCGGCGGCGTGGGCCGGCAGCGGCCACCGCTGTCCTGCTGTCCGCGATGGTGGGCATGACGCTGCTCGCCGGCTGCGGCGGGTCCGGTCGGAGTCCCGCACCGGATCCCGGCCCGCGCCCCCACCCGGCGCCCGGCGCGAGCCCTTCGGTCGGCCCGCGCGTCGGCGGCGCGACGCCCCGCGAGGACGGCACGCCCGCCGGCGACGGCGCCGAGCTGGCTCTGCCCGCCGGCTGGAGCTGGGTCGCGCACGCGGACGTCCCCCAGATCAAGATCTTCGGGCGGCCCGGCGACGACGAGCCACGCTGGACGTTGGCGAGCCCGAACCCCCGCGGTGTTCCGCTGCTCTTCGGCGTCGAGGAGCGGCAGCCCGCCTGGCTGCGGGTCAAGGTTCCCGTCCGGCCGAACGGCAGCGTGGGATGGGTTCGCACGGCGGACACGACGATCTCGACCACGCCGTTCGAGCTGCTCGTCGACCGCTCGGAGCACCAGCTGACGATCTTTCGCGACAACACGGTGGTCACGAAGCTGCCGGTCGGGATCGGTACCGGGGCGACCCCCACCCCGACCGGCACGTTCTACCTGACCGAGCTGTTGCGCCCGGGCGACCCGAACGGCCCCTGGGGGCCGTTCGCCTTCGGCCTGTCCGGGTTCTCCGACGTGATCACCCAGTTCAACGGCGCCGAGGGCATCATCGGCCTGCACGGCACCAACCGCCCGGACCTGGTCGGCTCGGACGTGAGTATGGGATGCGTCCGGCTGCGCAACGCCGACCTGCTCCGGCTGGTGGACGTCGTCCCGCTCGGCACCCCGATCACGATCGTCGGGTGAGCCGACGGGCGCGGGCCCTCGCCGAGCCCTCGTCCGAGGGCGGCCGATCAGGGTTCGGGGCGGCTGTTCAGGATTCGGCGATGGCGAACACGCGGCGGTAGGGCAGGTCGAGCAACGCCTCGACGGCGACACCGCACGACGCGGCGGCGAGGGCCGCCGGCAGGGCCACCAGCAGCAGCCCGCGGTTGCCCCGCAGCGGCGCGTCGAGCAGGGCCGCGATCCGGCGTGGCACCGGCCCGGGCCGGGGACCGCGGCCGGGCGCGCCGGCCCGCAGCATCGCCGGCGGGACGGCCTCGGCCCGCTGGCGCCGACTGCGGGCGAGGCCCCTGCGCTTGGAGTGCCGGGCTGGCGGGGCGGGCTGAGCGTGCGGGGCGGACTGAGCGTGCCGGGCGTGCTCGCCGCGGACGAGGTCGTGGCAGGGCTCGCCTGGCCACCCGGGGCCGCGCACGATCCGCTGGAGCGTGGACGGGACCCGCCGCCCGATCCGTGAACTTCCCGTCCCGGCGGCCGCCGAATGCCGGTCGGCCTGTTCCGTCGCGGCGAGCGCGGCTGTTCCGACGACGTGGGCGACCGACCGGCGGTCGCCGACCTCCTGTGCAGCCTGCTCGTCCGCCCAGCGCTCGATCACGTAGTCGATCAGGGTGACCATGGGGCGCAACGCTGGGAGGGCAGCGGCCGCGAGGCGCGCGGTGAACGCGAAGCGGTGGTGCCGGCCGGCCAGGTGCGCCCGCTCGTGAGCGAGGAGCGCCTGGTGGCGGCCGTCACCGAGCGCCGTGAGCATTCCCTCCGTGACGACGATCCGCCCCGGCGCGCCGGGAAGCGCGAAGGCGTCCGGACGGCCGTCGGGGATCACCACCACCTCGCCGGTTCCCGGCAGCGCCGCCGCCTCCGTGCGGGCCGCGCGCAGGGAGTCGTACTGGCGCCGCCCGGTCACCGCCACCGAGGTGATCACGGCCGCGCCGAGCGCCAGGCACATCCACGACGCCCACAGCGGTGCCACGGCGATCTGCCAGGAGCGCGCCACCGCGCGCAGGTCGGGGGCGAACCCGATCAGGCCCGCCGCCGCGGGCATCCCGAACGCGAGCAGGCTCGCGGCGCTGGCCAGCGCGAACAGGACCGCGGCGGCGGTGAACCCGAGCACCGCAACCCGCGGGGGCAGCCGATCGACCAGGATGCGGCTCGTCACCACACCCGCCGCGGGCGCCAGGACGAGGGATACGAGCAGTTGGTCGACCACCGGGCTCAGCCCTGCCGGCGCGGCTCGGAGCCGCGCCCGTGCTCACCGTGCTCACCGTGCTCGGCGGGGGCCGGCGCGGAGGCGAGAAGATCGCGGACGAGCGCCTCGTCGGTGGGCGAGAGCGCGGCGATGAAGTGCGTCAGGGCACGGCGGTGATCGGCCTGCCCGGCGAGAAGCCGGTTCATCCGCCACGCGACGAGCGTGGCTGGATCCCCCGGCGCGGAGTAGACATAGCCCCGCCCGTGCCGCCGACGGGTGACCACACCCTTGGTGTGCAGGCGGGTGAGAGTGGTGACCACCGCGCTGTAGGACAGCCTCGCGGTGGCAGGAAGAAGATCGCGGACCTCACCCGGCGAGAGCTCCCCGGAGCGGTGCAGCACACCGAGCACCTCTTCCTCCAGCGACCCGGGTGGACGCCGCCGCGCGGCAGGCACCGCCTCGGGCTCCGGCTCCTCCGAACCCTCGTCCATCACACCGGCCCCCCGGCAGCTTCCGCGGCCCCGGGACCAGCCCGTCCGCACCCCGCCTCACGCGGACCACGATACGAGGCGGCCGGCCCCGGCCGGCTCCCGTCATGAGACGGAACACCACGGGGCCACGCCGCGCTCCCCCGACGGGGATCGGGCCGCGACCGGCCGCGACGCCACCGACAGCGGGGCCGGATATGGTGCCGGCATGTCGACCTTCAGGATCAGCGAGGTCGCCGGACTGCTCGGCGTCAGCGACGACACCGTGCGTCGCTGGGCCGACGGCGGCCGGCTACCAACGGTGCGTGACGGAGCGGGCCGGCAGGCCGTCGAGGGAGCCGTGCTCGCGCAGTTCGCGATCGACATCGCCGGCGAGCTGCCGCTGACCCCACCGGCGATCGTCGGCGCCTCGGCGCGCAACCGCTTTCCCGGCATCGTGACGCGGGTGCGCCGCGACGACGTGATGGCCCAGGTGGAGATCCAGTCGGGGCGGCACCGCGTGGTCTCGCTGATGAGCCGCGAGGCCGCGGACGAGCTGGGCCTGGAGCCCGGCGTGCTCGCCGTGGGCACCGTGAAGGCGACGAACGTGGTGATCGAGCTTCCCGAGCGGCACTGACGGCCTGCACGGGCTCACCTGCACGGGGCTCAGCCGCCTCGGCGGCGCCTTTCGCGCGGCGCTGGCGGCCGCGCTCCAGTCGCTCAGCCGACCCCGGCGCTCGTGTCTGCCATGCTCCCGGCGTCGATCCAGTCGCTGAGGATGTCACCGAAGACCGTCGGGTCCTCGCCCCGGTTCCAGAAGGCCGTCGCCCCCTGGACCGCTCGGGCGCCGGCGGCCAGGTAGTCGGCGACGTCCCGGCCGCCCAGCACGCCGCCGACGCCGACGACGTCCACCTGCTCGGGCAGGAGGGCACGGAGCTGGCGCACCTGGCCGAGGCCCACCGGCTTGAGCGCGGCTCCACTCAGCCCGGCGAGGGCCACGTCGAGGACGGGGCGCCGTCGGTCGTCGAGGACCAGGGCGTTCGGGAAGGTGTTGACGGCCGTGACGAACCTCGGCCCGCCGTCGGCCTCCGATCGGCGGCCGAGCAGCGCGGCCAGATCCGCCAGGGCCTCGGGATCGGAGAACGGCGAGACCTTGACCCCGTACGCGGGCGCGCGCCGGTGGCCGGGGCCTGCCCGGCCGGCGGCGAGGGCGGCCTCGACCTGGGCGCAGATCGCGTCGGTCTGACCGGGGTCGAAGCAGGCGATGCGCTTCTGCGAGCCGCCGTCCCACACGTTCGGGCATCCGAGGTTGAGCTCGATCAGGTCCGCACCGGTGTCCGCGGCGACACGGGCCAGCGTCGCGTACTCCTCGGCGGCGAACCCGGCCACGCTGACCACCAGCGGCTTGCCGTACCCGTGAGCGATGTCGGCCATCGCCGGGAGCTGTTCGGCGTAGTACCCGATCCCCCGGTTGGGCAGGCCGAGCGCGTTGAGCGAGTAGGAGCCGCCGGACCAGTAGACCTCGCCGCCGTTGCCGGTGCGGGCGTCTCGCGTGATCGAGCCGACGACGACCGCGGCGACGGCTCCGCGGGCGAGGGCGGTGACGTCCTCGACGGTCTTGCAGGTGCCCGCGGCGTTCATGATCGGGTGTTCGAGCGCGACCCCGGCGAGCGTGACCCCGCCCCCCGGCGGCGCCTCGCCCGTCACGCCGCGCCGCCGGTCACCGGGATGAGCCCCTCGCTGCCTGCCACGCGGCCAGCGTAACGGCCAGCGCACCCCCCTTACCGGGTGATCAGGTGGCTGGCGAGCGCCCCGCCGGCGGATCCCGTGCTCGCCGCCGGCACGGCCCCCGCCGGCACGGCCCCGGACGGCACGGCCCCGGACGGCACGGCGGCGGGCACCACGGTCCCCCGCACCCTGCGCCACAGCCACGGCAGCGAACCGGCGACCGCGAGCGCCGCGACGGCCGTCAGCACGAACGGGAGGTGTGCGTTCGCCGCGTACAGGGCGCCCGACGTCAGCGCCGCCCCGGCCGTCGCGGCGGTCTGGGTCGTCGTGAACAGGCCCTGTGCCCGCCCGGCACCACCGGGCCCGGACTCCTGCGCCAGCAGCGACTGGGCGGATGGGAAGCTCACGGCCAGCGCGATCGCCTCGGCACAGCTCACGAGGACGATCAGCCAGAACGACCCGATGAACGAGTAGGTGGCGACGGTGACACCCGTCGTGGCCGTGGCCGCCACCACCAGCCATCGGCGGTCGTTGTGGTCGGCGAGCCAGCCCGCGGGCATGGCGCAGACGATGTAGGGCAGCGAGAACAGAGTGAAACTGAGCCCGACCAGCTCCGTCGAGATGCCCCGGTCGGTCAGCAGGAGGCTCCAGCAGGTCTCGTAGGTCCCGACGGCCAGGCCGTTCACCGCGGCGACCAGCAGCAGCCCCTCGATCCCTGGCCCCACCACGGCGAGGGGTGACCATGTTCGCCGCCGGGACGCCCACGCGGGAGCCCGCCGGCCGGCATGACCAGGGGAACCGTCGCGGTGCACGGCGACTGCCGCCACGGCCGCGACCGCCTCCGCGCCGCCCGCCCGCCCACCGGGGACGCCCGCACCCCCACCCGCGGTGGGACCGACAGCGGAGGCGTCGGAGCCGGTGGAGGCCACAGACAGCGCCGGCGCGTGACCGGGGCCGTCCGGCCGGAGCAGGACGAGCACCGGGACGGAGGCGACCGCCGCGGCCACCCCTGCGCCCAGGAAGAGCAGGTCCATCCGCTGCTCGCCAGCCAGCCCGCCGAGCAGCGGACCGATGGCGGTGCCGGCGATCTGACCGGTGTAGACGGCGCTGACGGCCCGGCCGGTGAGGTCCGGCGGCACGGTCGCGGCGATCGCGGTGAGCACGGCCACCTCGAACGCCCCGGCCCCGGCCCCCTGCAGCACCCGCATCGCCGTGTCACACATGATCCCCGGTGAGACGATCAGCCCGGCGCACCCCACGGCGTAGGCGACGAGCCCCGCGACCAGCACCGGGCGGTGCCCCCGCGTCGTGGTGGCCAGGCCCGCGGGGTACTGGGAGAGCAGCGCGCCGAGGAAGAACGCGGCCATGACCACGCCGACCCCGCCGGCGGAGACGTCCCGTTCCTCCAGGTAGAGCGGGAGGATCGGCGCGATCGCGAACGCCCCGAGCCACTGCAGCAGCGTGGCCGTGCCGAGGGCGACCACCAGACGTCCGACGGCGCCGTGGGTCAGCGAGGCGGCCTGTGGCCCGCCCGGACCGGTTCCCGCGGATGGCCCTGCTGACCCTCGTGGCCCGTCCGGCCCTCGTGGCCCACCCGGCATGCCCGGCATGCCCGGCATGCCCGGCATGCCTGGCCCCGCGCCGCCCGCGGGCTCGGTTCGGTCCGCGGGCTCGGTTCGGTGTTCTCGGCCGGGCCACGGCCGACTGGATGGTCCCGCGCTTCCCGTTGCTCTTCGCATAGCTCCGTCGCCCCCGTCGGCGCGCGTCCGAACCGCCTCGAGCGCCTGGCTCGGGCTGACGCGCTTCCGGGTCCTCCGCCCGGTTCGTCCCGTCGAAGTACTACCGTCCGTCCGGACGGTCGGTCAACCCGGTAGCATAGGCAGCGCGGTGCGAAGCCCCAGGTGGGCCGGTCAGTGCGGCACAATGGCGCTCGTGCCCGCCTCGGACCCGGCTGCGACGCGACAACGGTTGCTGGACGCGGCTTGGCGTGTCCTCACCCGGCACGGCAGTCAGGCACTCAGCCTGGACGCCGTCGCCCGCGAGGCGGCGGTCTCCAAGGGCGGCCTCTTACACCACTTTCCGACGCGGGCGTCGCTCATCGACGCGCTCTACGACCGGTGGAACGACGAGTTCGAGTCGGAGGTCACCGCCCGGGCGGTGCTGGACGACCGGCCCGGCGGCTGGGCACGTGCCTACCTGGACGCCACGACGGCGGCCGGCGTCCAGCCTCGGGACAGCACGGCCGAGGTCGGGTTCCTGGCCGCCCTCATCGCCGATCCCGAGCGGTTGCAACGCTTCCGCCAGCGATACGAGCACTGGCAGAACCGCCTCGTCCAGGACCGCATCGACCCGGCGGCCGCGACGCTGATCCGCATGGCGGCCGACGGGATGTGGCTGGCCGAGCTGCTCGGGCTTGCCCCGCCGACCGGGGAGCTGCGCCGCCAGATGCTCGAGGCTCTGCGCGCGATGGCCACCCCGGGCGGGCCGGCCCCCGCCCCCGGGACGCCCGCGCTCGGGCCAAGCACGGCCGCGGAGCAGGCCGCCCGCTGATCCCCGCCGCCGCCCGCCGTGCCGGACGTAGGCGACCCACCAGCTCGGCTGGAGTTGCCCGCCCTCGTCGCCGATGATGTTCGGGGACGAGACGAAGCGAGGGGGCGTCCATGACGACTGCCGACTCACCACTCGGCGGCAGGCCGGCCGCGCCAGCACCCGGGCCCTTCCGGGAACCCCTGACTTCCAGGGGGCCCGTGACTTCCAGGGGGCCCGTGACTTCCCGGGAGCCCGTGACTTCCCGGGAGCCTGAGCCGCCGCCGGCGTCCGCGCCGTTCGCCGAGAAGATGGCCTATTACCGGTCCCAGCACACCACGCGGGGAATCCGGGCAACTCATCTCGTGGGTATCCCCGGCGTGGCCTTCTCCCTGCCACTGCTCGTCGGCCGGCCCAAGGTGGGCCTGCCGATGTTCGTGGCGAGCTGGGCACTGCAGGTCGCCGGGCACTCGGTCTTCGAGCAGAACAGCCCCACGCTGACCAAGGGCTTCGTCACCTACCAGCTGTGCGGGCTGGCGTTCTGGTGCGAGGAAGTCGCCGATCTGCTCGCCGGGCGCGGCCTGGGCGGCCAGACCCGCCCGCCACGCCGCTCCCGGACCTAGGCCCCGGACCCTGCGGGATCGGCCCAGCGGGACGCGCCTAGTTGCAACGGCACTTGTGCGTGACCTCGTCGTTGGTAATGGCGGCGTCGGGCCTGGTGTCGGTGTCGCCTGCGCCAGGCCGACCAGGCCCGGACGACGTCGGCCGAGTGGAGTTTCCGCGGACGTATCCGCTCGTCCCCGAGCCGACGTGCCGCGCCGGTTGGCACCGGCGCTCCGGTGTTCCGCGGAACACCAAGATCGATTGAGGTTGGTGGTGACCGCGGCGTGCGGAGCAGGGAACACCCAAATGCCGTTGCCGTACTAGCGGCGCGCGCCGGGCGCGGCACCGTAGCCACCGGGGCCACCGGGGCCGGCCGGCGGTGCCTGCCCGGCCTGCGGCGGGCGGCCGACTCCCGGCGGCGGGCCGGCGGGCCGGGTCACCTTGGGGTCGATCCGGCGCAGCATCATCGAGGTCAGCGCGAGCGCCGCCGCGCCGAGGACCAGGCCGAGGACGACGTCGAGCACCCAGATGCCCGCGCTGTGTTCCCACAGCCCGTCGGCCGGGTCCGTGCGCAGCACCTCGTTGCCCAGCTTGGACACCTCGTTGAGGTCGTCGGTGGACGCCAGCGCCGCGAAGCCCCACCGGGCGGGGGCGATCCACGCGACCTGCTCCATCACCAGACGGCCGGACAGCGACACCAGCCCGCCGGAGAGCACGAGCTGCGCCATGGTCACCAGCACCAGGATCGGCATCGTCTTGTCCGCGTTGTCGACCAGTGTCGACACGAGCAGGCCGATCATCATGGACGCCAGCGCAGCGACGATCACCGCGGCCAGGCATTCCACCAGCGGCGAGCCCAGCAGGGACGCCTCCGGCGGCGTGCGGCCGACCAGCCCGATCAGCGTGAAGATCACGCACTGCAGGGTCGTGATACCGGTGAGGACGATGATCTTCGAACCGAGATAGGCCGTCCGAGACAGGCCGATCGTTCGTTCCCGCCGGTAGATGTCGCGTTCCTTGACGATCTCGCGGACCGAGTTCGCCATCCCCATGAAACACGCACACAACACCAGCACCACGAGGACCTTCATCGCGTCCGGGTTCGGTGCGTCCGGCAGGGGTTTCAGCCCGTCGGGGGCCGGGATCACCCGCGGGATGATCCCGAGCAGGAACGGGAAGGCGGCGATGAGCCGCAGGTAGGAACGGTCCGCCAGCACGACCCGCAGATATCGCCGGGTCAGCGTCGCGAGCTGGGAGGTGACCGGCTGCTGGCGCACGCTCGGCAGCTCCGCCGGCGCCTTGCGCACGATCGGCGCCACGACCGCGGAGGGCACGAAGTACTCCGAGGCACGGAACCGGGCCGCCATCTCCGCACCCGGCGTGCTTTCCAGCTCTCGGAAGACGGCTGCGAACTCGCGGAAGTCCTCCTTGCCGAAGAAGCGCAGCGCCCCGTCCGACGGGCCGAAGTAGGCCACGTGCCCACCCGGGGCGAGCACCAGGATGTAGTCGCACAGGTCCAGGAACAGCACGCTGTGCGTGACGACGATGACCGTGCGGCCGCTCTCGTCCGCCGAACCGACCCCGCCGCCCTTGGCCAGGCCCTTCAGCGTCTCCATCACCGACTGGTCGTTCGCCGGGTCCAGCCCCGACGTCGGCTCGTCCAGGAACAGCAACGACGGCCGGGTCAGCAGCTCGAGGGCCACCGACGTCCGCTTCTTCTGCCCGCCCGACAGCCGGCTCACCGCCGTGTCGGCGTGCGCGGTCAGACCGAGCTCGCCGATGACCTCCGCCACCCGGGCCCGCCGCTCCTGCGCCGTGGTGTCCGCCGGGAACCGCAGCTCGGCGCCGTACTCGAGCGCCTCACGCACGGTGAGCTGGGCGTGCAGCGGATCGGCCTGCGGGACGTAGCCGATGCGCCGGCGCAGCTCGTCGTACTCGGCGTAGAGATCCCGCCCGGCGTAGCGGACGGAGCCCACGTCCGCCGGGCGGAAGCCGGTCAGCGCGTTGAGCAGGGTCGACTTGCCCGCACCACTGGGACCGACCACCCCGAGCAGCGAGCGGCCCGGGAGCCGGAAGGTCATGTCGTGCATGAGCTGCTTGGTGCCGGCGAACACCGACAGCGCCTGCACCTCGAAGGCGACGTCACCCGAGTCGACGTACTCCACCAGCGAGTCGCCCTCGAGCTGGTAGAGGTGGTGCCCGATCGCGATGACGTCGCGCTGCCCGACCTGGGCCCGCCCGATGCGCTGGCCGTTGAGGAACGTGCCGTTCGCCGACCCGAGGTCGACGACCTCGACCCTGCCGGGGGCGACCAGCAGCTCGGCATGGTGCCGCGAGGCGAGCAGGTCCGAGACGGAGATGTCGTTGTCGCGCGAGCGGCCGAGCCGGAGCGTGCCGGGCCGCAGCGGGTGCATCTTGCGGCGGGCGTGCACGATGGCGCTCTGCGCCGTCTCCAGGCCGAGCGCCGCGGAGGCGGTGTCCGGGCCGGCGGCGCCCGGGCCCCCGGCGTGCGGTGGCTGGTGGCCCCCCGGGACCGGCGGGCGGGCCGATGCCGGGGCCGTCGGCGGTGCCGCTACCCGGGCCCGGCCGGAGGCGGGCGCGCGACCGGGGGCAGGCGCCTGACCGGGGGTGGGCGCGTGGCCGGGAGTAGGCGTGTGACCTGGGCCGACGGGCGCGGGACCGGGGTTGGGCGACGGCCATCCCGGCGCACCCGCCACGCGCGGCGGCGGCCCGGCCGGGACCGCGGGAGCGGGTGCCGAGGCGGCGGGCGCGGAGCCCGCTCCGGCACCGGAGGCCAGCCCGACGGACGAGGGCACCAGCACGACCTCAGGGCCGTCCGCGGCGCCGAGCCGGAAACGGACCTCGGTCGAGCGGACCGTGGTGTCCCCCATCCGGCGCCCGTCCTGCCAGAGGCCGTTGGCGCTGGTGTCCCGCACATGCCAGCCGCCGGCGACCGGCTCAAGCACGAGATGACGCCGGGACACCCGCGCGTCGTTGATGACGATGTCCGCGCCGCGTGCTCGACCGACCACGCACGGAGCGTCGCCCGTCAGCGTGTTGTGGCCCGCCGGGCTGATCACGCTCAGCGTGGTCCGATCCACCTGTACTCCCCTTTGCCCCTACCGCCATGGTGCCGGCTGCGATGTCAGTGCCGGCCAGGCGACGCCGTGGCCGCGCGACGACGTTGATCGTCCGCTCGACGACACCTAGTCTGCCTTCCCGACCCGACGGATTCTGCACTGATCCGCGACATGTCCGGAAGGCGACGACCGACAAAGCAAACCACCAGGGCGGATGATCCGAACCGCCCGCCTTCGTCCGGCGGGCGGTTCGGCCGTGCGGGGAGCTGGTTCAGAGCTTGCGGTACCGTGCCTCGATGAAGGAGTAGGCACCGAACAGGACCAGGCCGACGGCACAGACGACGAGCAGCACCTGGCCGTACGCCTGGTCGGCGATCGTGCGGAGCGTGCCGTCGAAGCCCTTGGCCTCGTCGGGGTCGAACTCGACGGCGGCCTTGACCACGAACACCCCGGCCAGGCCGAACACGATGCCGCGCGCGACGTAGCCGACCTGGCCGACGCGCTTGCTGGCGGCGCGCATCGCGGGGCTCATCTCCCCGCTCCTGAGCTTCTCCTCGAACTTGGTCGTCACACCCTTGACGATCATGCCGATGCCGACACCGACCACAATCAGGCCGACCGCGCCGACCAGCCACCGGCCACCGGTGTTATCCATGACCCGTGCCGTATACGGAGCGGGCTCACCAGAGCCGGATCCCGAACTACCCGAGGTGAGGAAGGCGACGACGCTGCCCGCGATCACAAGGTAGATCACACCGCGGATACCGGACACCACCCGCTTGGCTGTGCGCTTCTTCTCGTCGGATTCCTCGTGGTGCCCGACGGCCGCTTCCAGCAGGCGCTACAGCGCATATCCGACAAATCCGATGACGAGCAGGATCAGCACCGCCGTGCCGAAGGGCTTGTCCGAGATCTCCCGCAGCGCGCCCTGCCGGTTCGCCTGCTCCCCGGAACCGCCGAACGCGATCTGGAGGGCGATGATCCCGATCAGGACGTAGACCAGTCCTCGGGCTGCGAAACCGAGGCGTGCGGTCAGGTCGACCGCCTTGCTGTCGTGGGCACGCCGGGCCTTGGCACCGCCGGCAGACGCGGCCGCGCGCCCTGGTCGCGCGACACTGGGTACGGACACGGGTCCTCCTCGACGAACAGTTCGGGCGGAACGCCCTTAGGCCGTCTGCCCGACGGGAGGCCCACAAAACGGATAGGCGTCAGCCGGACGACATCAGGTCACGGACGGTGTCAGGTAACGCAGCAGCACGACGCCGTCGAGCTGGCGGACGTCCACGAGCCGCAGTCGGTGCGCGGTGTCGAACGGGAACGAACCCGGGCCGACGAACGTCGGCGCGGCGGCCTCACCGACGAAGAACGGCGCGATGACCAGGTGCAGCTCATCCACCAGGCCCGCGGTGAGGAACGCGGTGTGCACGGTGGTGCCCCCCTCGACCAGTAGGCGCCGCGTGCCGCGCCGGCTCAGGTCGTCCAGCAGGTGCTCCAGCGGCGGCGCCTCGAGATCGACGACGGTCGCCACCACGGAAAGATCCGGGGGGACGGCCGGCGCCGGCGTCCCGGTCCCGGTACCCGCCCCGGCTCCAGCGCCGGGCCCAGATTCAGGCGCGGGCCGGGGCGCGGCTCCGGCGAACCGGTAGACGACCTTCTCCGCGCCGTCCAGGAAGAAGCGGGCGTCCGGGTCGAGCCGTCCGCCGCTGGTCAGGACGGCGCGCAGCGGCGTCGCCGGCCGGCCGGCCGCCGTCCGCTCGGCTCGGCGGAGCTCCGAGCGGACCGCGAGGCCGGGATTGTCGCGGCGCAGCGTACGGGCACCGACCAGGATCGCGTCGCAACCGGCCCGGACCTCGTCCACGCGGTCGAGATCGGCCTGGCTGGAGAGGACCAGCCGCTGGGGCGAGCAGTCGTCGATCCGCCCGTCCAGTGACATCGCGCAGCTCAGAAGCACGTACGGGCGCGCGGTCACTCCTCGGAGTCTTCGCCGTCCGAGTCCCCGCCGCCTGCCCCGCCGCCACCCGAGCCACCGGAACCACCCGAGCCGCCGGAGCCGCCGACGGCGTTCCCGCAGCGCTGGTCCACCCAGTCCGCGAGCTGGGCGCGGGGGCTGAGCACCGTCGGATCGTCCGCGACGCGGTCGGCGATGGCCCGGATGTCGTCCTCGGGCGCCAGGTCGCGTACGAGGAGGGCGACCAGGCGCGCCGACTCCGGATTCTGTTCGATCTCGCTCGGCTGAATGTTGATCTGTGAGCAGACCACGGTCGCGCCGGCCGCACGGGTCTCCTCGGAGACCTGGTCACAGCCGGCGAGGCCGGCGGCGCCCGCCGCGACGAACAACGCCGCGGCGAATCCCGGCCGACCAGGCCGCGCGCTCCTGCCAGGAGCGGATATCGGTGTCATGTCTCCGAGGATGGCACGGACCGGTCGGTGCGGAGATCTGTCGGAGGTGAGGACTACCGTCTCACGGTGTGCGGATCGCGACCTGGAACATCAACTCGGCCAAGGCCCGGCAGCCCCGGCTGATCGAATGGCTTGACCGCGCGAGCCCCGACGTGGTCTGCCTGCAGGAGACCAAGCTCTCGGACGAGGCGTTCCTCGAGCTCTTCGACGAGGATCTCTTCCGCCGCGGCTACCGGGTCGCGCACCACGGCGACGGCCGCTGGAACGGGGTGGCGATCCTCTCCCGCGCCGGGCTGGAGGACGTACGGCGCGGGCTGCCCGGCGACCCCGGGTTCCCGGGGCCCGAGCCGCGGGCGATCTCCGCGAGCTGCGGCGGGATCCGGATCTGGTCGCTGTACGTGCCCAACGGGCGCACGGTGGAGGACCCGCACTACGCCTACAAGCTGGCCTGGCTGGCCGCACTGCGCGACGTCGTGGCCGAGCTCGCCCCGCAGGGGCCGGTGATGACGCTCGGCGACTTCAACATCGCGCCGACGGACGCCGACGTCTGGGACATCGCCGAGTTCGAGGGCGCGACCCACGTGACCGAGGCCGAGCGCGCCGCGCTCGGGCGGCTGCACGAGGCCGGCCTGCTCGACCTGATGCGCGAGCGCTGGCCGGACGAGACCGTCTACACCTACTGGGACTACCGTCAGCTCTGCTTCCCCAAGAACTACGGGATGCGCATCGACCTGACCCTGGCCACGGCCGACGTCGCGGCCCGGGCACGCGCGGTGTGGGTAGACCGGGCCGCCCGCAAGGGCACCGGGACGAGCGACCACGCCCCGGTCGTCGTCGACCTGGACGAGGCGCCGGACGGCGACATCGGCCCGATGGTGCCGCCCCCGTCCTCGCGCGGCTCCTCCGCGCGTGGGTCGTCCTCCCGCGCCGGGGCGGGCACCCGCCGCCGCGCCTCCACCTGACCGCTCCCCGGCCGGCTGCCGACGCCGGCTCGGCCCGTAACGCAGTCGCCCCCGGCGAACGGACCAGACAGGGTCCGCACACCGGGGGCGATCATGCTTCGTTCTCCGGTCAGGCGCTGCTAGCGCGCCGACCGGTGCCGCGTTGGGTCAGGACGCGGGCGACTCGGCCGCCGCGCCGCCGTCACGCAGGGCACTACTCTCGGCGACGGAGCTGTTCTGGGCGCTGGAGCTGTTCTCCGTGCCGGCGCTCCCCTCCGCCGTGGGCAGCTGCGCCGCCGCCGGGGAGGCGCTGACCGGGATCCGCGTGCTGCGCGGCGCCGCCGCCGCTCCCGCCAGCCGGACGGTCAGCACACCGCGGTCGTAGCGCGCGCTGATCCCGGTCGCGTCGACGTTCTCCGGAAGGGCGAACTCCCGGCGGAACGACCCGTGCCACCGCTCGCGGTGTACCCGGCCGTTGACCGTCTTCTCCTGGGTGGACGAACGCTCACCGCGGACGACGAGCGCCCCGCGGTCGATCTCCACCGTCACGTCCTTCTCGACGTCGACACCCGGCAGCTCGAGATTGATCAGAACGTCGTCCCCGTCGACCAGGACATCGGCGCTCGGCACGACGCTCTGCGGACGGTTCGTCGCGCGCAGCGGGCGCACGGTGCGCTCCCGCGAGCCCCACGACCGCCGGACGATCTCGTTGAACTCACGGTCCATGCGCTCGAACGCGGCGAACGGGTCCCACAGGTAGGTGCTCATCTCGGTCGTACTCCCCTCTGGGCGGGGCCTCGTGCGTGAAGCCTCTCGTCGTCGGGCCCGATCGGCCTCTCCGTCGGGCACGTGCATGAGTCTAGACGACTCAATCTTACGAAGGCAAGTGAGCTCAGTAACTCGCATGCCACTGATGTGCAGAACCATTGTCGGAGGAGGCTCTGCTCCTGCGGCGCCACCCCCCACCGCGCAGGACAAACCGCTGCGGGCTCCGACAGTCACCCGCGTTACGGCGCCGACCAGGAGGAACCTCGCGCGAGGACGCCGTCTGACCACCAGTGAGCCGGACCCATGGGCGGGCAGGCCGCCGAACGCGTGAGCGGCCCAGCGCGTCCGGTCGTCCCGGATCGCGCTGGGCCGCGTCTCCGCCCACCGCTGCTCCGTCCCGCCGGCGGGAGACCACCGGCAGGAGGGGTTCGGCGCCCGGGGCGTTACTTGGGGTCCTCCGCGTAGGTCACCTTCACATCGGTGAAGCCGAGCGCACCGAGAAGGCCGCGCAGCATCGCCGTGGTGTTCGTCTTCGCGAGCGCGAGCACCTGGCCGTCGGCATTCGCGGCGTCGGCCATCTTCGCGGACGCCGTCTGGTAGAGCTCGGAGTCATTGCTCTGGCCGCCGAACAGCCCGCCCACCCGGTTCAGCACGCCCCGCTGGCGGGCGACCACGTAGCTCTTGGCGAGATCGAGCCGCGGCTCGGAGATGGTGGGAGCGGGCAGCTGGATGGTCACCGACCGCCGGTCCGCGGAGACGGTGACCGCGCCGTCCCCGAGCTTGCCGAAGTCGATGACCGAGTCGACGGTGCCGACCCCGACGAACAGCGTGCGCTCCCCGCGCAGCGCGTCCGGGATCCAGCGACTGTCCTCCTCCAGGTCGACGACGACCTCGAAGTGCGCGCTCGCCGCGTGGTACTCGCTGAGATCCTCGAGCGAGCGGAGCACGGCCGGCGAGCTGCGGTCGATCGTCCGCTCCTCGAACGGGTTCGGTATCGACGGCCGCCAACCGGTGACGAACGCGAGGCCGGAGATGACGAGGAGCACCAGCACGAGGTAGGCGATCAGGCGGACGGGGCTGAGTCGGGAGCGCACCGCGCGGATACGTCGCGTGGCGCCGGAATCGTCCTGCTCGGTGGAACCAGGCGTGTCCCGAAGGGCGGAACCGGACTCGTCACTCATGGTCGGACATGTACCCGACGAAGATTGCGATCAATCGTTGTCGCGATCGTGCCGCGCGTCGCTTCCCAGCCGCGGGGGCCGGTCAGGAGCGCGGGCGGGAGACCTCGGTGGTGCGGGCGACGACGATCGCGGTGCGGTCGTCGCTCGGCCGACCCGGGGCGTGGCGCCGCACGACCTCGAACGCGTCGTCCAACAGCTCGGCCGGCGCCCGCCGCGGGTCGCGCAGCAGCTCGGCGACGAGCCGATCGACGCCGAACTGTTGGTTGGCCGCGTTCCTGGCCTCCACCAGCCCGTCGGTGTACACGAACAGCACGTCGCCGGGTTCCAGCCGCAGCACGTCGGTGTGCCACGCGCCGTCGGCGGCGACCAGGCTCGACATGATCGGCCCGGTGGCGGCCAGGCAGGCCACCTCCGCGCGGCGGCCGGCGGCCTGTGGCCGTCCCGGCCCCGTTTCCGGGAGTCCCGGGCCCCCAGCCCCAGCCCCGCCACCACCGCTGCCGCCGCTGCCCGCGCCAGCGCCGCTGCCACCGCTGCCACCGCCAGCGCGGCTGCCAGCGCCGTCACCGACGCCTCCGGACCCGGCGCGGGCCGCCGCCGAGGCCAGTCCTGGCTCCCGCGCCTCCCCGCCGGAGGCACCACGCCCGGACCGGCTCACCGCCTCGGCGCGCGCCCCGCGCCCCGCGCCGGCCGTGCCCTCGACGGCGTCCACTCCAGAAGTGTCCGTTCCGACGAGACCGGCTCCAACGGCATCGGCTGCGGCGGCATCGCGCTCGACGGCCTCGCCCTCGATAGTCTCGCTGACGACGGCACCGGCGACGAACGTGCCGGCGACGGCGACAACCGTCCGCGGACCGGCGGGCTCCCCCGCCCTGGGCGCGCCCTCTCCGACGTCGCCCGCGGTCCCGGCGCGACGCGCCCGGCGCAGCAGCAGCGCGTCCGGATGGCCCGCGTTGGCGAGCCGGACCTCCCCGCTGGCGGGGTCGACCACCGCGACCACCGCGGTCGCGAACATCTCGTCGGTCTCCCCGAGGCTGTCGACGACCCACTCGATCGCCTGGCCGGGATCGGCGCCCCGGGTCAGCGCGGCGTCGAGGAGCTGCTTGAGGCGCAACGCGAAGACACCGGCCACGGCGCCATGGCCGGAGACGTCACCGACCACGATCCCGACCCGTCCGTCCGGGAGCTCGAAGGAGTCGTACCAGTCGCCGGCGAGCTCGCCCTGCGCCGGGTCGACCCGTCCCCGCAGCACCAGCCCAGGCGCCCGCAGCACGGACGGTGTGAGCGCGTCACGCAACGCGACCACCGCCGGCCCCTGCTGGGCGAGGGCCTCCCATGACCGCTCGTTCTGCCGCACGAGCCGGACGAGCTGCGCGCGCATCGCCTCGATGTTGCCGGCGAGCTCGACGATCTCCTCCGGCCCGACCTCGGGGATCCTGGTGTCGTACCGGCCGGCAGCGACGGCGTTCACCGCCCGGCGCAGGGCGTCGATGGGGCGCAGCAGCCACCTGCGCAGCACGGTCAACACCGTGAGTACCACGCCGAGAATCACAAACGCGGCGCTCGCCAGTGAGCTGAGGAGGAGGACCGCGGCGCTCTCCAGCCGCCCGGACGCCGTGGTCTGCTCGTTGTCGATCGCTATCCCGAGATCCGCCACCCGGCCGCGCAGCTCGTTGAAGCGCACCCTGCCGCCGGCCTTTTCGATGTTCCGCGCGATCTGGACGTCGCCGACCTCCATCGCGGCGACCTCGGGTTCGGCGACATCACTGCGCCACGCCTGGTAGGCGGCCTCGATCTCGGCGGTGCCCTGGATGAGGTCGGGGAACTCGGCCAGCAGTTGCTGTAGCCGGTTCATCTGCTGGGGAATCGTGCGATCGGACTCGATGTACGGGCCGAGGAAGCTCGGCTCCTCGGTGATGAGATAGCCGCGGACGGCGCTCTCCTGGTCGACGAAGTCGGCGAGCAGAAGAGCGGTGGTCGTCGCCGCCGGGTCGAGCCGCTCGCCGCGCTCGGCGGCCGCGTTGTTCGCGCGCAACGCGGCGAACACGGCGAGCGTGAGCATCACGGCTACGGCGATCGTGGAGATCGTGACGAGCACGCGGATACCGCTGCGCAGACCCGCCGTCTCACCCACCCGTCACTCCTCCGGCGCACGACCGCGGTGATCCCGGGGGTGTCCCCGGGGAGGCCGTCCCGCCACGACGCACTGTCCTCAGGAGACATTGTCGTCCAGGTCGGGAGACGCCCATCCAGCGGCCATCCGATCAGCAACGCCGGGGCACCAGATCCCGACATCGTTCGGTGTCGACCTCCGGTAGTTCCGGTGTCGGGTATGCATGGTTGGCATGCGTAATCATGGTGCCGGGCAGCGGGTGGGGGCCGGGAGCCGGCACACCTCCGACCGTCGGCACGCCGGGCATCGGCGAGACATCGGCCGGACATCGGGCAGACGGTGGTGGTCCGCGCGGGACACCGCGCGCGGTAGCCGTCAACGGCGCGGGCCCACGCGTTCGGGCTTCGGCCGCTGGGATCCGGCTCGACGCGGGCCACTGTGGTAACGGTGCGCTCGCACACCCCAACCGATCGTGATCACCAACAGGGCGCCGAGGAGGGACCCGACGACCGCCCGTGACGTGGGCTCGGCGCCCGCCGGGTGGGCGAGCACGACCTGACCGACGGCTCCGCCGAGCAGCGCGCCGAGGACGCCCAGCACGGAGGCCGTCCTCAGCGTCAGCGGGCGGCGGCCGGGAAGGACCGCTCGGGCCGCCACCGCCGCGAGCATCCCGAGCACGAACGAGGTGAGCACGAACCAGAGCACCGATCGCCCCCCGCCGGCCGCCGCCCGCCCCGGATGGGCCCTGGGCGAACCACGATCACACTGAGATACCCTGCCAACACGTTCGGGAACCAAGCGTGGCGGACGTCCCCCGCCGGGATTTCGTCCTTTCTGGTGGTCCCACCCGATTCGCACGGCGGGCACGGCCGGGGTCCGGCCCCGGACTCCTCGTCTCGACAGGACACCGCCAGGAACGTTCGGCTACCGTGCGTTCGTTCGAGTAACCGAGCAGAAAGAGCGGAACCCACCGGCGCGACTGGTGGTTACCTGTCGTCACCCGACTGTTTCGTCAGTGCAGGCCGTGTGGTGGTGAGGAACCGCGGCGCGGTGAGGAGCATCAGCCCCGGCGGAAGACGCCTCGCGTTCCGCCGGCCCAGGCACGGTCACTCGAACCCGGTCCCGGCACGGCCGTCCGCGGCCGTGCCCATCCCGTGGGCGTACCGCCCTCCTCGTCGCCGTTCGGCGACCATGACGTCCACTCGCCCGAAGGAGATCATTCCGACGATGCCGACGACGACCTCATCAGGCACGCGATGACGGCGAGCACGCCCGCCGAGCCGGCGCGTCGCCAGGCCGCCCCGTCCGACACCGGGCGGGGCGGGGCGACGTCGACCGTCCCGTCCGACACCAGGCGGCGGGGCGGGGCGACGTCGACCGCGCCCGCCCGCGGCCGGCACCGTGGCTCGCGGCCGGTGCCGTCCGACACCGCGGTCTGGACCCGCGGCCTGTCCAAGCGGTACGGCGAACGCCGCGTCGTGGATCACCTGGACCTCCGCGTTCCCGTCGGCGCCCTCTCCGGCTTCGTCGGACCGAACGGCGCCGGCAAGTCGACGACGCTGCGGATGCTGCTGGGCCTGGTCCGCCCGACCGAGGGCCAGGCCTACGTCCTCGGCGAGCCGGTGAGCGCGCCCGATCAGTACCTCGACCGGACCGGGGCGATGATCGAAGGGCCGACGTTCCATCCGGGCCTGTCCGGTCGGCGCAATCTCGACCAGCTCGCCCTGCTGCGCGGACTCGGCCGATCCCACCGGGCGGGCGGAGCCAGCAGGCACGGAGCGGTTGGTGCGGGAGCGGCCGGCCCCGGCCGGCGGGGCCGGCGCGATCGGGTGGCGGAGGTACTCGACCAGGTCGGCCTCTCCACCCGGGCCGACGACAGGTTCAGCACCTATTCCCTGGGGATGAAGCAGCGGCTCGGTATCGCGGCGGCGCTGCTACCGAACCCGGACCTGCTGATCCTGGACGAGCCGACGAACGGGTTGGACCCGGCCGGCATCCGGGAGATCCGCACGTTGCTGCGGGATCTCGCCGGCACGGGGATGACGGTCTTCGTGTCCAGCCACCTGCTCTCGGAGGTGGAGCAGATCTGCGACCACCTGGTGATGATCAGGAACGGCCGGATGCTGTTCCAGGGGCATGTGGCCGAACTCCTGGCGGCCGAGGACCCGCGCATCCTGATGGTGCCCGAGCGCGATGACGACGCCGTCCGGCTCGCCGGGGTGCTGGGCGCGGCCGGGCTGCGCATAGAGATCGAGATGGCCGGCGGGTCACGGCCCATGCCGGCGATGGTCGAACGGCACCCGGTGGTCGTCGCGCACGCGCCCGAAGGGCTGGCGCCGGACATCAACCGGCTGGCCATGCGGGCCGGGATCACCCTGCGGTCGATCCGGACGCACCGGCCGAACCTGGAGGAGACCTTCCTCAAGGCGACGGGGGACGTCGACGGTGACCTGACGATGCGAGGTGGTGCCACATGATCGACGCTTTCCGCTCCGAGTGGGTACCGCTGCTGCGCCGGCGGTTCCTGGTCGGCACTCTCGTCGCCGTCGCGGCCGTCGCCGCGCTGGGCACGGCGCTGACGATCTTCTCGGCGGGCCGCACCGACTTCGACGGCGATCCGGTGTCGGTCGCGATGCTCGCCGCGCCGTCCGGGGTCATCGAGGGCCTGGAGGCGGTGACGATCCTGCTGGGTGTGGTGGCGCTGTCCGTCACCGCCTCGGCGATCGCCGGCGAGTACTCCCATGGGACGCTGCGCAACCAGCTCGTCGCGCAGCCGCACCGGTTGCGGCTGCTGGCCGGCAAGGTGCTGGCGCTGGTGGTCTTCCTCGTGCTCGTGGTCACCGTGTCCGCGCTGGTCACGGTGGGGCTGTCGTTCGCCCTGGCGCCGTTGAACAACATCCCGACCGACGCGTGGCTGTCCCTTCCCGGGCTGGCCGAGTTCGGGAAGGGCCTGGCCAACGTGGCGTTCGGCACCCTCGGCTACGCCGCCGTCGGGGCGCTCGCGGCCGTGGTGCTGCGCTCCCCCGCCGCGGCGATCGCGGTCGGGGTCGCCTACGCCCTGCCGGTCGAGATGCTGGTGTCCCGGATCTACGCCCCGGCCGGCGGGTGGCTGCCGGCGCACCTGATGGAGATCGTGGCCGTCGGCGGCAACGGGTACACGACCGCGTACTCCGCCGCGGGCGTGCGGGTGCTGGTGTTCTGCGGGCTGGCCGCGGCGGTCACGGCGGTGCTGTTCCGCCGCCGGGACGTCACCGCCTGACGACCAGGGCGCCGGCCCGCGCGCCGGCCCGCCCGTCCGACCGCACCGGAACCGCCCGGCGCGCGGGCCGGCGCTCACTCGCGGAGCAGCACGTCCAGGTTCACCCGCAGCAGCCACTGGTCCAGCTTGAACGGCGGGTAGGGCCAGCGGATGCCGTCGAGCACCATCTGGTTCACCGGCAGCCACAGCACGCGGCGCCGCGCGTCCACCGCCCCCCGCCGGATCCCGACGTACCGGGTCGCCGGCCCGCGCAGGTGGTCCAGGCCGACGTCCACCGGGTCCAGGGTCCGGAAGGTCATCCGGCTGCCCCGGCCCGCCGGGCGCACCGCCGTCACTAAACCGTCCAGGCCGGCGAGGAGCACCGTCCCGGTCGTCGGGTCGACGGTCAGGCTGCGCACCAGCCCGCCGCGGTCGGTGTTGGCGACGAGGAAGTCCGGCCGGTTGTCCTGGCCCCAGGTCGCGACCGGCCAGTTGCCGGTGGCCGGAGTCCGGGTGACCAGGCCCCGCTCGCGCCCGAGCTTCGGGTAGACCGCGAGGCGGTCGGCGCGCAGCCCGTCGGCCTTCGTCCGGGCCACGTAGAGGGTGCCGTCCGCGCCGAAGCCCGCGGTCTCCATCCGCGAGCCGTCCTGCACGGCGCGCACCGCGGTGCTGCGCGGGATGATCCGGCCGGTCGACGCCTGGTACGAGAACTCCTGGATCGGGAACGGATGCGTGACGTAGTCGGCGCCCCGGCAGTCGCTGATCAGGACGAAGCGCTCGTCGTCGGCCTCGCTGGTCGGGTCGGCGACGACCTCCCGCGGGTTGACCACCACCTGTACGCCCAGCGGCCGGACCTGCGGGTACTGCCAGTACGCGCGGACGCGGCCGTCGAGGTCGAGGACCATGAGCGCGCCGTTCTCCGTCCCGCCGTAGCCGGTACCGAGGTACTGGGCGACGACCAGGTGCCCGCTGCGCGGGAGCCTGGCGATGGACGCGGGGCCGCGCGGCGAACGCGGCTGCCCCTGGTAGACGACGGGGAAGGCGGTGGCGGCGATGTGCGGCTCGAGGGTGCCCGCCAGGGCGTCGGCGGTGCGCGACAGCCCCGGGTCGTAGCGCCACGCGCCGCCCGGGCCGCCGCGGCGCAGTTGCCCGAAGGCCGGCAGCTGGCCGTAGGTCCGCACGTCCCAGTTGTAGTAGGGCATCAGCGAGGTGAAGACGGCCCGCTCGCCCTCCTCCCCTGCCGGCGCGGGCACCACGATGACGTCCGAGACGTCGCCGCCGCCGATGCCGGCGAAGGCGGGGTCGGCGCGCGGCTGCGCCTCCCTGCCGGTGGAGGACGGGATGACCAGGCGGGTGAAACGGCGCCCCTCCGGCTCGAACAGGCCGAGCTCCATGCCGGTCCCGGTGAGCTTCGACTGGTCGTCGGTGAACGGCGTCGTGCCGATGAAGACCGTTCCGTCCGCCGCGACCGCCGACATGAACCCGGCCTGCCCGGGGCCGAATCCCCAGCCAGGCACGTCGACGACGTCGATCCTGGACGCGGAGCCGAGATCACCGAACGTGCCCGGCGCGCCGAAGATCGTCAGCAGGTCCTCGGGGATCTCCTTGAGCGAGCCGGGGGGCAGGGACGGAGCCGCGGTGGCCCCGCCCACCGGCGTGGACGCGTGCGGCGACGGCAGCCACGACGGCGGGCCGGAGCCGTCGTCGAGCAGGCGCCACGCGGCCGCCCCGGCGGCGGACAGCGCGCCGAGGCCGGCCACGCCGGCGATCAGCCGCCGGCGGGTGAACGCCGGAGCGGGAGCGCCCGGCCGGCCGGAGCGGGGCCTCCCGAGATCGTTGGTGGCGTCCGGGTCGAGCTCGGCCGCGTCGGTCCGGTCGGCCGCGTCGGTCGGGTCCGGCATCAGATGCGGGCGGCCCTGGGACGGAAGACGATCGTGTTGACGTAGCTGTCCCCGGTGCCCTCGGCGACGGCGCGCAGGTACCCGTGCTGGGCGACGGCCTCCATCCCGCGCTGGTGACCGACCAGGTCGAAACCCTCGAGCCGGTGCCACACCCCGTCGAGGTGGAAGGTGCCCTCGTAGCCCCAGCTCGCCAGCAGGTCGAGGGTGTCGGCGGCCGGCGACCGCGCGTCCTCCACCTCGACGACCAGCACCGGCCGGAACCGGCGCACCAGGCCCTCGGCGCCGCGCAGGACGGCCAGCTCGTGCCCCTCGACGTCAACCTTGATCAGGCCGACGTCCCGCAGGTCGAGCGAGTCCAGCCGGATCGTCTCCACGTCGACGGCCCGGCCCTCGGCGGCGGAGGCCCCGGCCGCGTCACGGCCGGTCGGACGCAGCAGCGAGGCACGCCCCTCGGTGCCCCGGCCGCCCGGGGGCAGCCACAACCGTGCCGTCCCGGCCGTGTCCGACGCCGCCTTCGGCACCACGGTCACGTTGGACGGCGCCGTCCTGGCCACGAAGTCGGCCAGCTCCGGGTTGGCCTCGACGGTCACCACCGACCGGGCCACCCTGGACAGCCAGTACGTCCACGGGCCGTACCAGGCACCCACGTCGACCGCGGTCTGGTGCGGGTCGACGAACATGCGGACCTGGCTCAGGATCGGCTCGAAGCGGCGGTGGGCGTAAGCGATGGCCGAGGCGAAGACCTTGTCGGGGATGCGCTCGGCGAGGGAACTGGTCAGGGCCACGGATACTCCGTTCGGACGGCCCGCCGGAGGGCGGGTCGCGATGGGCCTCCGGCCCGCCGTCCGGCGGGCTGCTTCGGGCCTTGGTGGGAACGTTCGCCGGGCACGGACGCCCGGCACGGGTGGGCGCTGGCTGCCGGCGACGCGGCGAGCGGTGCGGCGAGCGGTGCGCTGTCAGGTGTCACCAGACGCCGACGGGCTGTGCCTCCCCGCCGGGAGGATGCTGACCCGGAGGGACCGTACCCGCCTCGCCGGTGGCGGCGGCCGGCGCCGTGGCGGCCCGCGCGTCGGCGCGGTGCAGGCGGTGTACCAGGGCCCCGAGGACCAGCGCCGTCATGGCATGGCAGGCGAGCCCGGCCAGCGAGGTCCGCATCGGGTCCCCGCCGGCGAGGCCCAGCGCCGCCGCCGTGACGACGGCACACACCGTCAGGACCGCGACGACCTGCCGCTGGGCCGCGCCGAGCAGGTAGGTGGTGAACATCAGCGTCACGGCCAGGCAGGTCATGCCGAGCGCGAGCACGGACAGTGAGAAGGCCGCGCCTGCGAGGTCGGGTCCGAAGACCATCGACAGCAGCGGCCTGGCGGCCACCGAACCGAGGGCGGCGAGCAGCAGACCCGGGGTGACGACGAACGCGAGCGCCACCGCCAGCACCGGGGCCGTGCCGTGCCCGGCGGCCCGCCTGCGCGCCGCCTCGGGCAGCAGGAAGTTCGCCACCGCCAGGCCGATGAACACCGGGATCTTGCACGCCGTCGAGATCGCCGCGTAGGCGCCGGCCCCGTCGTGGTCCAGCCAGCCGACGATCACGACGTCCATGTTCTGCAGCAGCGCGAGCGGGACGAGCGCGCCGAGCGCGACCCAGGTGTCGGCCAACAGCCCGCTGCGGCCGGACCGCGTCGGCCCGGGGATGAGCAGCGGGCCGGTGGCGGTCAGCGGGCGAGGCCCGGACACAGCCGTGTCCGGGGCCCCGTCGGGGCCCGGGGCCTGCTCACCGAGGGCCGGCGCACCACCGGAACGGACCGGCCCGGTGAACGTCACTCGGCTGTCCGGTGCTCCGGTGGAGGGTGGTGCCGCCGCGTGGGGCTTCGCGGCCCTCGCCGGGCGCGGGACCTTCGCGACCCCCAGCCGGGCGTGCTCGGCGCCGAGCGCGATGCCCAGCACCAGCCCGAGCCCCGCGCCGTTGACCCCCAGGCCCGCGCCGACGAAGGCGACGATCAGCCCGATCCGCAGCGCCGCCTCGACCACGAAGTTGACCGCCAGGCGCGGATAGGCCCCCCGGGCCTGGAGCACCCCGCGCTCGACGCACAGCAACGTCCACACCGCCGCGCCGATCACGGCCTCGGCGACGGCCAGCGGGTGGGCGTAGGAGAGCAGGGCCGCGGCCGGCCGGCACAGCAGCACGGCGGCGGCCGATGCGGCGACCACACCGATGCCACAGACACCACGCAGGCGCCTGATCCAGGCCCGCTGGGCGCGCCGGCTGTCGCCGTCATCGGCGGTCTCCCGCTGCACGACGGCGATGAGCAGCGCGTTGCCGACCACCGAGAGGATCATGAAAATGCTGACCTGGACGACCACCGCGCCGTACCGGGCCGGGTCGAGCACCCGCGCGAGCACCAGGTTCATGAACAGGTTGAGACCGTTCACGAGGACACCCGCGACCGCCAGCGCCGCCGGGCCGGCCAACATCCCGGCGATCATCGCCCGGGAGCGCGTCGCCATCTGCCTCTTCCTGGGTCCGTGTTCCTGGGTCCGTGCGTTCCTGCCGCGGTCGGTGCTCCGCGCTGGCTGGTACTCCGCGCCGGTTGGTACTCCGCGCCGGTCGAGGCGGGCCACCGGCTGGCGGGCGGAATTGCCGGTAATCGTACGACCACACACAACGGGCCGTCGCGGGCGGCGGTCCCGTAGCGCCCCCCGAAGGTGGGGGGCGGCCGGCCAGTAGGTTTGCGCCGCGAGACCTCCAGCGATGGGAGACATCCGGTGACCACAGCCGCGCCCCGGCCCGTTCACGCCCTCACCGGGCGTCACCTGGTCTTCCTCAACTGGCGCGACAACGCCCATCCGCAGGCCGGCGGGGCGGAGCTGTTCTGCCACTCGGTCGCGGAGCGGTTCGCCGCTGCCGGCGTCCGCGTCACCCTGCTCACCTCCCGCCCGCCGGGCGCCGCCGCCGCCTCGACCACGGACGGCGGGGTCGCCGTGCGCCGCGGCGGGGGCACCTTCGGGGTGTACCCGTCGGTGCTCGCCCGGCTGGCGCGGATGGTCCGCTCCGGGGAGCGGGTCGACGCCGTCGTCGACTGCCAGAACGGCATCCCGTTCTTCAGCCCGCTCGTGCTGCCGAGCCGGATTCCGGTGGTGCAGGTGCTGCACCACGTCCACCAGAAGCAGTTCCCGCTGTACTTCCCGCGGCCGGTGGCGCGGATCGGCCAGCTGCTCGAGACCCCGGGCAGCCGGTGGGTCTACGGCCGCCGGCCGGTGGCCGTGGTCTCGCCGTCCACCAGGGACGAGGCCCGTGGGGTGCTGGCGCTGCCCGGGGCCCGGTTCCTCGTCCCGAACGGCGTCACCATCGCCGACGGTGATGGTGACGCCGGCGGCGATGCCGTCGCCTCCGGCGGCGCGGGCGGGACGGACGGCCCGTTCGGTACCGAGGGCGCCATCGGGGCGAGGGCGGCGGCGCCCACGATCGTGTGTGTGGGCCGGCTCGTCCCGCACAAGCGCCTGCACCTGCTGATCGAGGCGCTGCCCGTGCTGGTCGGGCGGCACCCGGGCCTCAGCCTGCACCTCGTCGGCGACGGGCCGGACCGCCGCCGCCTCGCCGACATCGCCGCCCGGTTGATGCTCACACAGGGCGACGGCTCGTCGGACGCGACCGTGCGCTGGCACGGATTCGCGGCTCCCGAGGTCCGCGACGCCGTTCTGGCGTCGGCCTGGCTGACGGTGAACCCCTCCCACGGCGAAGGATGGGGCCTGTCGGTACTCGAGGCGAACGGGATGGGGGTACCGGCGGTCGCGTTCCGGGTTCCGGGACTGCGCGACTCCGTCCGCGACGGGGTGACCGGCTGGCTGGTGGACGAGCCCGGGCAGCTCGCCGACGCGGTCGACCGCGCGTTGACCCTGCTCGCCGACCCGGCGCGGGCCGGGGAGATCCGCGCGGCCGCGCGGGCGTGGGCCGGCGGCTTCAGCTGGGACACCAGCGCCGATCTGCTGGCCGCCGTCATCGGCTCCGAGCTCGACCGGCTCGCCGGGGCCGGCGCGGGCGGCCGCTCGGCCGGGGGCCCGGGCGAGCCTCCGGCCCGGCACGCGCCGGCACGCCCACTCGCCGCCCGCCCGCCGCGGGACCGGCGGCGCCGCGACGACCAGGCGACCTGGGTCGAGTTCGATCTGGCGCCGGGTGCGGAGGTTCCCGTGCTGCGCCGGACCGATCTGGTCTTCGAGATCGCCCCGGAATCCGGTGCGGCCGGCCCGGAGCCGGGGCTGCCGGGCCCGGGGCGCCGGTTCGTCGCGCTGTTCTACGGGGCCGACAGCACCGGGGCCCGCACCGCGCTGGCCCGTCGCGGGCTGCGGCCGGCGCAGCGGCCCCGCGCGGCCACCGGCGAGGACCTGCTCCTCGCCGCCACGCACGCCGGCCCGAACCGCGCCAGCGCCAGCGCCGCCGGCGGCGGCGGCGGCGTACGGCTACGGGACATGGCCGGCTGAGCCGTCCGAGGTCGGTCCGGGTGATGCGGGCCGGGCCGGCTCGGCACGGCGCAGCGCGAGTGCGGCGACCGTCGCGGCGAACGCCAGCGATCCGAGGGTCTGGGCCTGCCAGCCGAACGCGCCCTCGCCCGAGAACGGAATGCTGTCGGGGCTGACCGCGACGGCGATGCCGGAGCCGACCATGCCAGCCACCGCCAGCACGCCGAGCATCACCGGGAACCGCCGACCGACGAGGACCAGGACCGGTACCGCGAGCGCCAGCCAGCCCGCTACCAGGAACACCGCGGCTGTCGCCAGCGCCATCCCCGCCCAGGCGCCCGGAACGCGGGTGAGCAGCCCGACCAGCGGGACGCGCCCCGGCTCGAGGCCCAGCGGGTACCCGTCGGGGTCGGAGCGGCGCCGGAGCCGGTGCCGGCCCGGGACGGCCGCCAGGACGATCAGGAGAACGACCAGGGCGAGCCCGATGAGCAGGTTGCGCCGGTACTCCTGGCCGGGAAGGTTCTCGATCACGACCGTGCCGGCGGCCCCCGCCGGCACGATCCAGCCCTGCGCCCAGCCGTCGAGCCGGACCGCGGTGAGCGGCTTCCCGTCCAGGGTCGCCGTCCAGGACGCGTTCGCGTTCTCCCGCACCGACACGAAGGACCTGGCGCCGGCGCCGATCTCGATCGTCCGCCGCTCGGCGCCCCACTCCCCGATCCGGGTCGTCCGTGGCTTCTCCGTGCTGGTCGCGGCGGTGGTGCCGACCAGGCTGAGCGAGTCGACGAGCATCGTCGACTGGCCGAGGTCGACGGTGATCAGGTGCTGACCCGGGTCCAGGGTGATCTGGTGGCCCTCCGAGCACAGGCTGATGCGGAACGGCCGCGCGGTGGCGAGGTCGCTGTATTTGCCCTCGACCTGGATGTCGTGGCGGACTCCGTCGATCGTCAGGGCCGGCCCCTGGCCACATGGGATGACCAGCGGATCGTCGGAGGAGTCGACTTCGGCGCCGGCCGGCGGCGGGAGGGCGCTCGCGGTGCCGGTGAGGGTGAAGGTGAGGCGGCGGGGCACCTCGAACCGCCGGGAGAGCGTGATCTCCTCGGATCCGCCGAAGGGCTGGAGCGGGTCGACCCTGGTCCGCTCGAAGGAGTAGGCGACCAGCCCCTCGTCCGGTGCCTGGAACTCGTCGACCATGTCGGCCGGGGCCTGGGCGTACCGCTGGAACCGCACGCCGGGGATCTCGATCTCGCGCAGGCCGGCCCCGAGGACGGGGTCGGTCTCCCGGCTGACCTTGTCGAAGGTGATCCTGTACCAGCGGCTCATCCCCGGGGGCACCGCCAGCCGCTGGATGTCCTCGATCGGCGAGACCCGGGTGACCGCCGACCCACGCTCGGTGGTCACCCGCAGCGCCTCGACCTCCGGGCGCCAGCCGCCCTCCTGCAGCAGCCGGATGTCGATGTAGGGCACGGACATCTCGCGGCCGACGTCGAGCTGGATCCACTGTCCCTGGGAGGTCGCGCCCTGACGGCGCCGCGCCGTCCAGGAGGTCGAGGTCTGCCCGTCGACGGCCGCGGACGGCGCGAAGTCAGGAGCCGCGAGCAGGTCGTAGCCGTAGGAGGAGGCCTGCACGGACATCCCGTCGGCGTAGCCGGCGACGGTCTGGTGACCGACCACCGGCCGGTCGACCCACTGGCTCGGCGCGCCGGGCCGGCCGGCGACGGTCTCGTCCGGGCCGAGCAGGTAGGACGCCGAGTCGTGCACGATGCCGAAGGTGTAGTCACGGCGGGTGTTGGTGTCGGTGACGGCCCAGGCCGTCGTGGGCGTGACGACCTGGGACGCCGGCGGAGGATCGGCGATGGGCGCCCGCGTGATCGCGGTGTCGTCGGCCGCGCCGGCCGCGCCGGCCGCCGTGCCGCCGGCGGGGCGGTCCGGCTCGGCGAGGTCCCCGGCCAGCACCACGGCTCGATCGGCGCTGAGCAGCCCCTGGCCGGCGAGCTGCACGGTGGCCTCGGGGCCGCCGGAGACGACGACCCCGGTGTCGACCGGGTAGGCCTGGACCATGCTGGCTCCCCCGGGCACCGTCCAGATCTCGATCGCCGGGACCTTCTCGGCGGACTCGCTCAGGGATTCGACGAGCCGGGCCTTGGCGGTGGTGCGGGCCTGGACCTCGGGCCCGAAGGACGCCGCCCGGACCAGGCCCGAGCTCTCCAGCGAGCGGTGTAGCTGGTCCGTCGACGGCGGGATGTCCCAGTCCTTCTGCTCGATGTCGTTACGCACGAGCACCTGGCCGACCCCCGCGCGGGCCAGCGTCACCCCGAGCCCGGGGGTGGAGCCGGTGGCCATCATGTGTTCGATGCCGTCCATCAGGCGGGTCGTCCCGACACCGCCCAGCGGGATGATGTTGCGCACCCCCCAGGGGGTGCGGGCGAGCCACTGCAGCGGCTCGTCGAGGGGGCGGCCCCACTGGTACTCGCCGAACGGGGCGCCCGGCAGGACAAGGGCCCGCCCGCCCTCGGGATGGTCCGCGAGCCAGTCGGCCGCCTGGGCCCAGTAGTCCGGCACCTTCGTGAAGGGGCGGGGCTGCAGGCCCTGGCCACGCAGCATCGGTGCCATCCCGGCGACCAGCGTCCCGACCGTCACCAGGATGGCCAGCACCGGGACGAGCCTGCGCCGATCATCGCCGGCGCCCTCCGCGCCGCGCCGTGCCCTGCCCGCGGGCCCGGCGTCCTCAGGCGGGCCGGCGGCGCCGGCCCGGACCGCGCCGGGACGCCACGAGAGGGCCACGCCGAGCAGGTGCGCGAGGCCCAGCGCCAGCGGCAGCCGGACGACCGGCTGGAACTTGTAGACATTGCGCAGGAACCCGAACGGCTCGGTCAGCAGCGAGCGGACGCCGTCCGCGAGCGGGCTGCCCGGCTGGCCCGGGTAGGCCGCCGCCACCGCCACCACCCCGACGGCGAGCGTGACGAGCAGGAAGCGGCGGGCTGGGAGATCCCGGCGGACCAGGCCGGCGAGACCGAAGGCGGACACCACCGCCGAGGCGACGACCGCCAGCGGGGTGCTCACGTACTCCTGGGCCGCCGGCAGCCAGGGGGTCGGCAGCGAGAGGTAGGCCATCCAGTCCGCGGCGCCGCGCAGCGTCTCGCCGACCGAGGTGGTTCCCGTCGTGGTGTCGGCGGTCTCGGTGAAGGGGAGGAAGTTCAGCCCGTAGCGGCCCTGGACGGCCAGCGCGAGCATCCACCAGGCGCACGCCAGCACCACGCACACACACCACCATGCCCGCAGTGCCCAGGCCCGCCGTGTCGCGCCCGCGAACACCAGGACGACGGCCGGGCAGAGCAGCACACACAGCGTGACGGTCGCGTTGATGCCACCGGTGCACAGCACCGCCAGCCCCGACAGGGCCGCGGCGCGCCGCGGCGACAGACGCGCGGCGGCCAACTCCCGGGCCCGCTCCCCGGTGTCGTCACGGTGGCCCGTGTCCGCCCCGCCGGCGCCGTCGGGGCGCAGCGCGAGGATCAGCGGCAGGGTGATCCAGGGCAGCATCGCCGCCCCGACCATCGCGACGGACGTCGCGCCGACCTTGCCGAGGAACATGGGCGACAGGGCGTAGCTCAGGCCGGCCAGGAACCGGGCGCTCGGCCGACCGATCCCGAGCGCCTCGGCGAGGCGGACCGTGCCCCAGGCGGCGGTGGTGAGCAGCACCGCCATCCACAGCCGCTGGGTGATCCACGGCGGCACGCCGAGCAGGTTCCCCAGCCCGAAGAAGGGGCCCATCGGGAACAGGTAGCCGGCGTACTGGTTCGGCAGGAAGCCGAAGTCGGACGTCGAGTTCCACAGGTGCGTGGCCGCCGACATGAACCGCCACGGCTCGAGCGGGACGTCGAGCTTGGTGTCGGCTGTCAGCTTCCCCGGTGCCTGGAGGAGGAACAGCAGGACGAAGCCGGCGAACATCGCCAGCAGCGGCCGGCGGGAGGCCCGGCCGGGCGCCGCGCGGGGGCGGTCGGACCGTGACCGGCCCGCCCCGCGGAGGCCGCGGGCAGGGGCTCCCGCGGACGTGTGATCGGCGGCCGGGTCGGTCGGACCCGGGCGGACGGCGTGTCCGGCCGGCGAGGAGGAGATGGGAGGCTCCAGGCGGTAGTCGGGATTGGCCCGACCTTCATACAACCTCGCACCGACAGGGCTGGGGACCGGTGCGGCCGGCGGGAGCCGGTGACGCCCGGGCGGCGGCCGGTTCCCGCGGCGGCGCGACCGGGCCCGGGCAGGCTCCGCTGGTCACGGTGCGGGCGCAGGACCGGGTATCTCACCGCGGGAGGGCGACGGGGTGAACCGCCCGGTCCCGTGCGCCACGCTCACGGCTGGAACCGCGGGAGCGGGACGCGGCATGGGGCGGGGCACCGCGGGGGGCAGCGCGGGAACGGCCGTGGGCCGGGCCGGAGCAGCCGCGGGCAGCGCGGGAACGGCCGTGGGCCGGGCCGGAGCGGCGGCGGTCGTGGGCCGGGCGACAGGCACCGGCCGGGCCGGTGTGCCGGGCCGGGTACGAGCCGTCGGCCGGGCCGGTGTGCCGGGCCGGGTACGAGCCGTCGGCCGGGCCGGTGTGCCGGGCCGGGTGGGGGTCGCGGGCACTGGCAGCTGGCCGGGCGGGGCACCCTGCGGTTCCCCCGCACCGCGCGGCGTGGCCGGCCGGCCGAGCAGCTCGGACGCGTCCACGACGCCGAGCTCGCCCAGCCGCTGGCGACGGCTGACCGGCGGGAGCCCGACCCGGCTGAGATAGCGGCGGGCCCGGACGACGTCGACGAGCATCGCGGGGGTGTGCCGGGTAATCCGGAAGGTGCCGCCGGGCGTCTCCTCCCAGCGCACGGGTACCTCGGCGATGCGATAGCCCACCGAGCGCGCGATCGAGAGCACCTCGACGTCGAATCCGAAGCCGGTGGAGCGCGCGAGACTGAAAAGAATCTTGGCTTCCGCGTGCCGAAACGCCTTGAAGCCACACTGCGTGTCAGCGACGTCCAGCGCCGCGAGTGAACGCGTAATCTGGTTGAAAGCCCAGCTACCGGCCCTGCGGCCGCTTGTCCGGGTGGCTCCGTCGCCGATTCGCCGCGAACCCAGCGCCACCTCGGCGTGCTCGAGCGCGGCGAGCAGCAACGGCAGGTCGTTCACGTCGGAGGCCCCGTCGGCGTCCATGAAGACGATCGACCGGCCATGCGCGGCCGACACGCCCGCCCTTACCGCGGTGCCCTTTCCGCAGTTCCACGGCAGGCGTACCACACGGTGGTTCGGAAAGCCCTCGAGCAGGTCCTCTGCGACCCCGGCGGTGCCATCGGTGCTGCCGTCGTCGACGACGATCACCTCAGCCCTGGGGATCTTGCCCACGACAGCCAGCAGCCGCGGCAGGGACGCCGGAAGACGAAGTGCCTCGTTGTAAGCGGGAATGACCACGCTCACGGGCACAAGGTCCATTACTCACCCCTCGGCTGTGACGACAGGAGCGATGACCGGACCCTCACCGGATGGAGTCTGTCCGTGGCGACCAGTCTGAATCGCCGAGTTTCGGGGGAGTTGCGTGCTCTGTCAACTTCCTCCCGTCTTAGCGACGTCTGTACGCCAGAGGGCGACAGATCCGCTCGCTTACCGGTCATACCCGCGCAACGATCGCCGCAGATCGGCGCTCAGCATACGGAATGGCCTGAAGATCGACGCCGCTGGGCAGACGGGGTTCTTCATGGTCAGCGGCAACACCGGGAACATTGTACGCAACGACACCAAGGTGCTACTCATCGTTCACATCTACCTCCCGAGAAGCCCCGGATCGTCACATGTGTACCTGGACCCGGAAACAGCACGAAACTTCGGGACCTGACGGCGACGTCGGTGTCGACGGTCGCACGAACCACGGCGGGGATGTCCGGCGGGTGGCCCCGGCGGCACCCCGCGACGGGGCCATCCGCCGCCCCGGGGCCCGGTACGACCCGGTTCTCGACCACCCCGCGAACATGGGGCCACCAGGAGATTTCCCAATGGGAACAGCCCCCTGGCCACGGGGCGCCGGCACCGGAGATGCGGGTGGTCACTACGTCCGCGGAATACCACCATCGTGCGTTCCGCCGGCCGTACGGCACGGGGATCCGCGCATCCGCGCACGCACGCGGGCACCATACGGTTCGAGGCCTTTCCGGCGGCCCGCACGCGCCCGACGTACCGCGGCCGCCGGCCACCGCGCGCGGACCTGACGGGAGGCGGCATGCCACGTGACGACCAACACCGCGCCGACGCGATGCTGCGCGGCCTGGTGGGCGCCGGGCGCTCCCGGCTGAGCCTCAGCGCCGCGATGCGCGCGCGGGACGTCTCCCGCCCCACCGAGGCGGACCTGGCCTGGGCGGAGCAGGCGGTCGTGCTGCGCCACGCCCACCCCGCGCCGGCGGGGCCCGGCGGCGCCACGGATCCGGCGGCAGGCCGCGCCGCCACGCGCTCCGCCGACAGCCCCGGCCCGTCGAGCCCGTCAGGCCCGTCGGACCCGTCAGCGGGCCGAGGGCGCGCCGGACGGCCGCGGCGGGCCGGTGGGGCCCGCCGCGGGCCGAACGGCGCTCAGGACGCCGGCGAGGAGGGGGACGGCTCGGGGATCTCCCCGGAACGCTCGTAGGCGGAGATCATCCGCAGTCGGCGGAGGTGACGCTGCTCTCCGCTGAACGGCGTCGCGAGGAAGATCTCGACCAGCTCCACCGCCTCGGGCAGCGAGTGCATGCGGGCGCCCACGCTGATCACGTTGGCGTCGTTGTGCTGGCGGGCGAGGGTCGCCGTCTGTTCGCTCCAGACCAGGGCCGCACGCACCCCGTCAACCTTGTTGGCGGCGATGACCTCGCCGTTCCCCGAGCCGCCGATCACGATCCCCAGGCTGTCGGGCTCCGCCGCGGCGGCGGCCGCGGCGGCCATGACGAACGGCGGGTAGTCGTCGTCGGGGTCGTACTCGACAGGCCCGTGGTCGACGGGGGCGTGGCCGAGCTCCGCGAGGCGCGCGACGAGAGCCTTCTTCAGGTGGAACCCGGCGTGATCAGAACCCAGATGGACGCGCATGATGCGCCATCATGCCCGGTCACCGCGCACCGCCGCGCGGGGGTGACCAACCCCTCGCGGATCAGTCGAAGATCGGACCCTGTTCGCGGCTGCGCTTGAGCTCGTAGAAGCCAGGTGTCTCCGAGACCAGGAGGACGCCGTCCCACAGCCGACCGGCGGCCTCGCCGCGCGGGGTCGGAGTGATCACCGGGCCGAAGAACGCGTTGTCCCCGATCGCGATGACGGGCGTCCCGACGTCCATGCCGACCCGGCCGATGCCGTCGGAGTGGCTGGCCCGCAGCCGCTCGTCCCACTCCGTGGAGTGCGCGGCCGCCGCCAGCGCCGGGTCGAGGCCCACCTCCTCCAGCGCGGCGACGAAGGTCTCCTCCGTCAGCTCGGCCTTCTCCAGGTGACGGCGGCGGCCCAGCGCCGTGTAGAGCGGGAGGAGGATCTCCTCCCCCGCGGTCGCGGCGGCGGCGATGCAGATGCGCACCGGCCCCCACGCCTGCTTCATCAGCTCCTGGTACTGCTCGGGCATGTCCCGGCCGTCGTTGAGGACCGCCAGGCTCATGACGTGCCACCGGGTCCGGACCGGGCGGACCTTCTCGACCTCCAGCATCCAGCGCGAGGTCAGCCACGCCCAGGGGCACAGCGGGTCGAACCAGAAGTCCGCGTCGACGACCGCCGGCTCGGGGGTGGGCAGTGCCTCGACGTTGCCCACCGCGGTGCCGGCGGCATCCACGGATCCGGCCCGGTCGGCGGGTGCGGCGGGCCCGTCGGCGACAGGATCTACCGAGACGGCGACGTCGGCTGACATGGCAGCTCCAAAGGTGGCGCGCGGAACAGGACGGGGTCCGGCCCGATGGCCCGGAAGGGCCATCGGGCCTCGTTCCCACGTCAACCATCCGCGGGCTGCGGATCCTTCCCGGCCGAGGCCAGGTATGTCGCCACCCGGTTGACCACCGCGACGAAGGGCACCGCCGCGATCGCCCCCGGGATCCCGGCGAGCACGCCACCCGCGGACAGCGCGATGACGATGGCCAGCGGATGCAGCCGGACCGCCCGACGCATCACCAACGGCTGCAGCAGGTGGCCCTCGACCTGCTGCACCGCGATCACGACACCCAGGATGATCAGCGCGTCGGGCACGCCGTTCGACACGAGCGCGACCAGCACGGCGGCGATGCCGGCGACGGTCGCGCCGACGATCGGGATGAAGCCGCCGAAGAACGTCAGCAGCGCCAGCGGCGCGACGAGCGGGGCGCCGACGGCGACCAACCCGATTGTGATGCCGACCGCGTCCACCGCGGCGACGAACACCGTGCCCCGGATGTAACCGGTGAGGGTGAGCCAGGCCTCCCGACCCGCGCCGCGGACCCGGTCCTCGGCCCCGCTGGGGAACCGGGTGACGATCCAGCTCCAGATCCGCTCGCCGTCGTAGAGGAAGAAGAAGGTCGAGAACAGTGCGACCAGAATGCTGGTCAGCACCTCCGCGGCGACCGACGCCGTCGACAGCACGCCGGAGACCACCCGGCCGCGGTTGCTCGTGAGGCTGCTGCGGATGTCGTCGACCAGGTTGTCGATCTGGCCCTGGGAAAGGTGGAACGGGCCGTCCGTCAGGTAGTCCCGGACCTGGTCCACGCCCTCGCTGACCTGGTCGGCCACCGCGGGGATCTCGTTGGCGGCGTTGAAGCCCACCGCGACGCCGGCCCCGACGACGAGCAACAGGAAGATCAGCAGGGCCGCGAACGCCGCGCCGAGCCTGGGCACGCCCATCCGCTGGAACCGGTACGCGATCGGGTGGATGAGAGCCGCGATGAGCAGGCCGGCGATGACCGGGATCACGACGATCCGCACCCGTCCCACGATCATGGCCAGCACGTAGACGGCCGTCCCGATGATGAGCAGACGCCAGGACCACGCGGAGGCGACGCGGAGGGACACCGGCACGTGCTGCTCGGCACGGCGCGCCGTCGAGCCCTGCGTGGCGCCAGCGGCGGTGCTGCCCGCTCCGGCCGCTCCGGCCGGACCGGACCGGCGTGGCTCCTGCTCGGGCGGGCCGGCACCGGCCCCCGAGCGGGCGAGGCGCAGCCGGCGTGGGATGCGCTGGCGCGGGCCGGCCGGAGCGGGCCGGCCGTCGGGACCCGGGCCGCCGGCGGAACCCGCGGAGCCTGGTGTGGCCGGGCTCGCCGGGCCCGCCGGGCCCGCGGAGCCTGGTGTGGCGGAGCCGGCGGCCCCGGAGTCGGCCGCGGCGTCCGCGGCCGCCCTCCTCGGGCCACGCCGCCGAACCGGGACCCGGCCCAGTCCCGCCACCCGCCGCACCGCTACCCCCTACGTCCGGTGTCTGAAGGTTCCGTCCTTCGGGACATCCAACCCGATGGTCGGCGCAAGCTTCCACCAAGGGTGAGAACAACGCACTCAGCACACGTCCGAACAACGCGATCCTGTGGCCGGACCAGGCCGGAGGTGCCAGGACAGGACGGGCCCGGCGGCCCCCGCCGGGCCGGAAGCGGGCGGGTCGGCGTGCGGTCCGGACGTCGCCGGCCCCGCGTCCGGGCGTGGGAGACTGGTCACCGAGGTCAACGTCATGGCCGCGTGCGACCGCGACGCGGCGCGCACGTCCAGTGGTTCGCCGGCCCAGTGGGCCGCATGCCCAGTGGCCGCGCGTCCTCGCCGACTCCGCGACGTTTCTGCGAAAGGATCCGGGTGCCTCACAACCTCACCCGCGACGAGGCGCGCGAGCGCGCCCGCCTGCTGGCCGTCTCGTCCTACGACGTCGAGCTCGACCTCACGGTCGGCGACGAGACCTTCCTGTCCAGCACCACCGCGTCGTTCACCTGCGCCGAGCCCGGCGCGTCGACCTTCGTCGAGCTGGCCGCCCCGGCGGTGCGCGAGGTCGTCCTCAACGGCCGGTCGCTGGACCCGGCGGTGGTCTTCGACGGCGGGCGGATCGCTCTGCCCGACCTGGCCGCGACGAACGAGCTCCGGGTCGTGGCCGAGTGCGCCTACTCCCGTACCGGCGAGGGCCTGCACCGCTTCGTCGACCCCGTCGACAGCGCCGTGTACCTCTACACGCAGTTCGAGACGTACGACGCGCACCGCATGTACACCTGCTTCGACCAGCCGGATCTCAAGGCCGCCTTCACCCTCGCGGTGACGGCGCCCGCCGACTGGCGGATCATCTCCAACAGCGTGGTCACCGGCACCACGGCCGCTCCCGACGGCGCGACGCGGACCGCCTTCGCCCCGACCCCGGTGATGTCGACCTACATCACCGCGCTGGTCGCCGGGCCGTACCACGAGGTGCGCGACCACCACGACGGCATCGACCTCGGGGTGTACTGCCGCCGCTCGCTCGCCGAGTTCCTCGACCCGGGCGAGATCCTGGAGATCACCAAACAGGGTTTCGACTTCTACCACCGGGTCTTCGACTACCGGTACCCGTTCGGGAAGTACGACCAGCTGTTCGTGCCGGAGTTCAACGCGGGCGCGATGGAGAACGCCGGCTGCGTCACCTTCCTCGAGGAGTACGTCTTCCGGGCGAAGGTCACCGAGGCGCGCCGCGAGCGGCGGGCCGAGACGATCCTGCACGAGATGGCGCACATGTGGTTCGGCGACCTCGTGACCATGCGCTGGTGGGACGACCTGTGGCTCAACGAGTCCTTCGCCACCTACATGTCCGTGCTGGCGCAGGTGACGTCCACCCGCTTCACCAACGGCTGGACGACCTTCGCCAACGCGGAGAAGGGCTGGGCGTACCGCCAGGACCAGCTCTCCTCGACGCACCCGATCGTCGCCGACGCCCCCGACATGGACGCGGTGCGCACGAACTTCGACGGCATCACCTACGCCAAGGGCGCCTCCGTCCTCAAGCAGCTCGTCGCGTGGGTGGGCCAGGAGGAGTTCCTCGCCGGCCTGCGCAGCTACTTCCGCAAGTACGAGTACGGCAACACCTCGCTGAAGGACCTGCTCGTCGAGCTGGAGAAGGCCAGCGGGCGGGATCTGAGCCCGTGGTCGGCCGACTGGCTGGAGACCACCGGGGCGAACACGCTGCGGCCGCGGTTCCTCACCGACTCGTCGGGCCTGTTCACCTCGTTCGACGTCGTCCAGGAGCCGGCGAGCGCCCCCGCGACCGCGTCGCGGACGCTGCGCCCGCACCGGATCGCGATCGGCCTCTACGACCGGGACACCACGGGCGCGCTCGTCCGCCGCGAGCGGGTCGAGCTGGACGTCGTCGGGGAGATCACCGAGGTCGCGAAGCTCGTCGGGGTCCGCCAGCCCGACCTGATCGTGCTCAACGACGACGACCTCACCTACGCCAAGGTCCGGCTGGACGAGCGGTCGCTGCGGACCCTGATCGACTCGATCGGGACGATCTCGGCCTCGCTGCCGCGCACGCTGTGCTGGGCGGCGGCCTGGGACATGACCCGCGACGCGGAGCTCGCGGCCCGCGACTACGTCCGGCTCGTGCTGTCCGGCATCGACGCCGAGGACGACATCGGCGTGGTGCAGTCGCTGGTCGCCAAGGCGGCGCTCACCGTCGACAGCTACGGCGACCCGGCGAACCGCCCGGCGGCGCTGCGCGAGCTGACCACCCGGGCCGAGGAGCTCATGCGCTCCGCCGAGCCCGGCGGCGACCTGCAACTCGTCTTCGCGACCGCCTTCGCCCAGACCGAGGAGCCCGGGCAGATCGCCCGGGTCAAGGCGATCTTCGAGGGCACCGACGTGGTGCAGGGGCTCGCCCTGGACACCGAGCTGCGCTGGACCCTGCTCATCCAGCTCGTCGCGCGCGGGGTCTACGGCGACGCCGAGATCGACGCGGAGCTCGCCCGGGACAACACCGCCACCGGGGAGAAGCGCGCCGCCACCGCGCGCAGCGCCCGCCCGACGGCGCAGGCCAAGGCGGACGCCTGGTCGGCGGTCATGGACTCGGACGCCCTGTCGAACCACCTGGCGGTCGCCACGATGAACGGTTTCTGGATCTCCGACCAGCTCGAGCTGACCCGGCCGTACGTCGACCGGTTCTTCGCCGAGATCGGCGGGATCTGGGAGACCCGCTCGTTCGACACCGCTCAGACGATCACCCAGATGTTGTTCCCGTCCGGGGTCATCGAGCAGTCGACGGTGGATCTGACCGACGCCTACCTGGCGGAGCGGGACCCGGTGCCCGCGCTGCGCCGGGCACTGATGGAGGGCCGGGACGGGCTCGTGCGGGCACTCGCCGCGCGGGCGAAGGACACCGCGGGGCCGGTCGCGGGCTGACGGTCCGCCGCGCCGGGCTCTCTGCGCCCGGCGCGGCGGCCGGTGTCAGCGGCGGGAACCGTCGAGATCAGCGGCGGGACCCGGTCGGCGCGGCGGGCGCGCCGGCGGCGTCGGAGAGCTGACGCAGCCCGGTGATCACACCGCCCACCAGGTCACCGAGAGCGAAGCTGGACGTCATGGCCAGGGCCGCCAGACCGGCGGCCGAGTCGCTGATGCGCTTCTTCGCGGCCGGCGTGGTCACAACGCGGACGAACCGCTGCCCCGGGGAGACGGCGACGAGCACCGCCTCGTCGTTGCGGGGATCGGCCAGGCCGCCCAGCAGCCGCTCGGCGGCGAGCTTCAGATCGCCGTCCAGCGCACCGACGCGGACAGTGAAGCGGATGCCGGTCTGGGTCTGCGCGGACTGCCGAGCACGTTCGATCCGCTCGGTCTGCTCGTGGGTGAATGCCTCACCAGGTGCCACTGGCACCACCCGCACCCGGTACGGCGGCCCGCGAACGCTTCGCCTCGATGTCCTCCGGCTTCGCGCCGATCCAGATCTCGTCGTGCTCCCAAGGCTGGCCCGGACGGTAGCGCGACGGGCGGCTCAGTCGGCTCGTCACCGCGGTGAGGAGGAACGCCAGCAGGAAGCCGCCGATGACCGTTCCACCGTAGAGCGCCCAGGCATGGACAGCCGACAGCGGGTCGGGGTCGTAGGGAGTCCCCACATCCTGCGCGGAGGCCGACACCGCGAGGAAGGGCACCGTGAACAGGGACAACGCAGCGACGGTCAGAACGCGGCGCGCGGCGACCCGCCGACCCGACCTGGAGGTCGGGGGCAGATCGCCGGCCGCGGCGGACCGCCGAGACGTACGGCGCGGACGACGTGGAATCACGTCCGGAAGGGTACCGGGAACGGCCGGCACGATCCGTGCCCAGGGGTGCGAGCTAGCTCGCCCACACCGCCGACGAGCACGGTTGCGTCCCGGCGACGCGTGCCACAGCGCTTCAGGGGCGCCGGGTGGTGGTGGCTCCCGCCCGATCGGCGGTGATCGCCCCGAGTGCCTCGACCATCCGACGCGACCGGGGATCGGTGATCAGCCGTTCGACGGTGACGCGTTCCCCGGCATCGTCGACGACCGGTAGCCGCCAGTTCGGATAGCTGTCGACCGTCCCGGGCAGGTTCGGCTGGCGGACGTCGCCGAACGCGTCGCCGGGGGCGACCAGCACGATCCGCGCGCGTGACCGGGCAAGCAGGACGTGCAGGCCGAGCGCGGCCGCCGCACGCAGCTCCGGATCGAGGCGATCCTCCTCCTCCGCCGCCACGACCCCCGCCGGCGGGCTCACCAGGCCCTCGTCGGCGAGCAGCCGCAGCAGTCCGGCGCGTTCGGCGAGCCAGGCGGCGCGTTCCTGCTCGTCGGTGCGGGCGAGCAGGCCGAGCCGCGCACGCACGCGCACGTGCTCGCCCTCGAGGAAGCCGGCGGCGGTCGGCAGGTCGTGCGTGGTCACGCTGGCCATGGTCCGGGCCCGGTACTCGCCCGGCGGGAGCGGGGAGCCGTCCGCCGCCTGCTCGAACCACAGCACCGAGGAGCCGAAGATGCCAGCGCCGTCGAGCGCCTCGGCCACCGACGGTTCGACGGTGCCGAGATCCTCACCGACGACCAGGGCGCCGGCCCGGTGCGCCTCGAGGGCGAGCAGCCCCAGCAGCGCCTCGGCGTCGTAGCGGACGAAGGTGCCGCCGGCAGCACCGGCACCGTCCGGGACCCACCACAGGCGGAACAGCCCGAGAATGTGATCCACCCGTAGCCCGCCGCCCCGGGACAGCACCGCGGCGACCATTGCCCGGAACGGGGCATACCCGCTCTCCGCGAGGACGTCGGGCCGCCACGGCGGTAGGCCCCAGTCCTGGCCCTGCTGGTTGAAGCCGTCCGGCGGGGCGCCGACGGAGGCACCGGTGGCCAGCACGCCGCGCATCGCCCAGGCGTCCGCGCCGCCCGGATCGACCCCGACGGCCAGATCGTGAACGACGCCGACCCGCATCCCGGCCGCCCTGGCCGCGGCCTGCGCCGCGCCGAGCTGGTCGTCGCACCGCCGCTGCAGCCAGACGTGGAACGCGACGCGTTCCGCTAGTTCGGCGCGCGCGGAGTCGTCCGCCAGCCCGGCGCGCGCGGCGTCGACCGCCGGCCCGGCGGGATCGCGCAGGTCCTCCGGCCAGGTGCGCCAGTCCCGGCCGTGCCGCTCGGCGAGCGCGCACCAGAGCGCGAAGTCGCGCAGCGCGCCGTCGGCCTCCTGCCCACCGGCCGGCCCGTCGCCCGTCCCGCCGCCGGACGAGGTGAACAGCAGCTCGACGGCGGCGAGCTTGGCCCGCCACACCGCGTCCCGGTCGATCAGGCCGTCCCTGGTCCCCTCCCGGCGGGCGACTCCCGCCAGCCGGTCGACCTCCGCCCGCACCGTCTCGGAGGCGTGCCGGTACTCCGGGGTCAGCTCGGGCCGCAGGTAGAGCGGTGAGACGAAGCGGCGACTCGCCGGCGAGTACGGCGACGGCTCGACCGGAAAGGTCGGCGCCACCGCGTGCAGCGGGTTCACCAGCAGAACGTCGGCGCCGTCACGCGCGGACCACTCGGCGAGGGTGGCGAGGTCGGCGTAGTCGCCCATCCCCCACGATCCCGCGGAGGTGAGCGCGTACAGTTGGATCATCCAGCCCCAGGCCCGCCCGGTGGCCTCGGCCGGGCTCGGGGCGTCCGCGAAGTCGGGCACGCGCTCCGGGACGACGATCAGCGGGCACTCGGCGGTGCTCCCGCCGAAGCTCAGCCGCAGGCGGTGATCCCCGAGCGGCAGGCCGGACGGCAGGTCCACCGTGCCCACGCGGACGGCACGGCCGTCGACCTCCCCGACGGTGCCGCGCAGCCCGACCGACAGCGGCACGCTCTCCCCTCCGGCCAGCACGGCCTCGGCGGTGACGGCGTCCGCGGCGGCATCCGGCACATGCACGGCGACCGGCGCGGGGGCCTGCGCCCGGACGACCGCGCACGGGGGCAGCGGGCGCCGCCGACGCGCCTCGCGTGCCCCGGCGAGCGCGACGGCCGGGTCCGACGGGTCGACGCCGAGCAGGCCCAGCGCCGCCCGGACGGCCGTCGGCTGCACCGTGACCGGCGTGCCGTCCTGCCCGTCGTAGGACGTGGCCACCCCGAACTCGGCGGCGAGGGCCGCGAGGTCACCGAGCCCGGACCAGACAGACGCCGGACCCGGCTGCCCACCGGCTCCGACCGCGCCGCCGGCTGACGGCCCGGCGGTGGACGATGCGGCGGTGGACGGCGCCGCAGCGGTAGGCGCCGCGGTAGCAGCGGGGGGCGCGGCGGGCTGGTCGGGGCGCTCGGTCGCGGATGTCACGGACCTGATCCTGCCCGCTGCCCCGGGCGGACCGTCGGACGCCCCCCGGGCCGCTCCGCGCCAACGCCGGGCGCCGTGGCCGGACCGCCCGCGCCTGCCCCGCCCGCCTTCCGCCCAGCCGCCCGCTCTGCCGTCTGTTCTGCCTTCTCCGCTCTCTCGGCCACCGCCTGCTCCGCTTCGGCGGCCGCCGCGGAGCCGCCGGCCGGCCGCCGCCACGGCGAGTCCGCGTCCGCAGCCGCGGGCCCGGAGCGCGTCGGGGAGACGCCCACGGGCGCGGCTCCGCCCGCCGGAGCGAAGCCGCCCGTGGGCAGAGGGCCGCCCATCGGAGGAGGGCCGCCTGCCGAAAGGGAGCCGTTCGCGCCGGCGGTCCCGCCGTCGGAGACGAACCCGCCGTACCCGACGGGATCGTCGCCGTCCCAGGGAACCCCCCGCTCCCAGGCCGCCACGCAGGGCAATGTCATCCGCAGCAGCGCGCCGCCGGACGGCGACTCGGCGGCCTCGGCCGTCCCGCCGTGCATCGCCGCGGCGTCCGCGACGATCGCCAGGCCGAGGCCGGAGCCGGGCAGGCTGCGCGCCGCCGTGGCCCGGTAGAAGCGCTCGAAGACGCGGGCCCGGTCGGCCGGCGCGATGCCCGGGCCCTCGTCGGCGACGGTGACCTCGCCGGCCCGGCTGACCACACGCACGGTCGAGGACGGCGGGCTGAACTTCACCGCGTTGTCCAGCAGGTTGGTCACCGCCCGCTCCAGCAGGCTCGGCCGCCCGTCCACCAGGGACGGCTCGACGCTCACCTCGATCCGGATGCCCTTGGTGTTCGCCCGGCGCCGGGCCCGGTCCGCGGCGGCCCGCACGACCTGGGCGAGGTCGAGCCGCTCGATCTCCTCCGTGGGCACCTCGTCGCGGGCCAGCTCGATCAGCTCGTTGACCAGCGCGGTCAGCTCGCGCATCTGGGCGTCGACGTCGCGCAGCAGCGCGTCGCGGTCCGCCGCGGGCAGCGCCCGGTTCGGAGTCGTCTCCGCCCGCATCAGGAGCTCGATGTTGGTGCGCAGGCTGGTCAGCGGCGTGCGCAGCTCGTGGGCGGCGTCGTCGACGAGCTGGCGCTGCCGCAGCCGGGATGCCTCCAGCGCCCGCAGCATGCTGTTGAGGCTGGTAGCCAGCCGGGCGATCTCGTCCGAGCCGGTGACCGGGATCAGGGCGGAGAGGTCCTGGGTACGTGCCACCTCCTCCGCCGCGGCCGCCGCGGCGTCCACCGGTTTCAGCGAGGCGCGGGCGACGAGGCGGCCGGCGATCACCGAGCCGACCACGCCGACCAGCCCGACGATGAACAGCACCAGCCCGAGATCGCGCAGCGTGCGATCCACGTCGGAGGTGGACCGGGCCAGCTGCAGGGCCCCGGTGCCGGTGAGTGGCGGCGGATAGCGCAGCGGGACGGTGGCCACCCGGTACCGCTGGCCCTCGACCGTGACGGTGCGCAGGTTCTTGCCACGCAGGCCCCGCGCGACCTCGGCGTCGGCCGCGTCGACGGGGATCGCGAAGGTCTCCAGCGACGGGAAGGCGCTCTCCAGGGGCACTCCGTCGCCGTCGAGGAACTGCAGCTCCATGCCGAAGTTCAGGGCCCGGACGCTGATCTGGCTCGCCTGCAGGTTGCCGGCCGACGCCTTGGCCTGCTCCAGGAGCTGGTCGTCGATCGCCTGGTTCAGCACGATCCGGGTGACGCCGAGGGCGACGCTGACCACGACGGCGACCGCGGCGGCTACGGCCACCCCGGCGAGCAGCGCCATCCGGGCCCGCAGCGTCAGCCGCGGGAGCCGGCTGGGCCAGCGCGACGCCGCCGGCCGGGACGACGGACCCCCCACCCGCCGGCCCTCGACCAGCGTGTCCGCCGGCTGCTCCGGCCCGGTCACACCGACCTCGTCGGCGTTGTCGGCCTTGCCCGCCTTGCCCGCCTCTTCGACCTGGCCGGTTTCGTCGGCATCGTCGGCCCTGACAGCGGCAGCGGGCTCACACCCGGTCGGCGGCGGGTTCACGCAGGACGTAACCCACCCCGCGCACCGTGTGCAGCAGCCGTGGCTCCCCGCCGGCCTCGAGCTTGCGCCGCAGGTAGCTCACGAACACCTCCAGGGAGTTCGAGGAGGGTCCGAAGTCGTAGCCCCAGACTTTCTCCATGATCATCGATCGGGAGAGGACCTGGCGCGGATGGGTCAGGAACAGCTCGAGCAGCTCGAACTCGGTCTTGGTCAGCGTCAGCTCCCGGCCCTCCCGCAGGACCTGGCGGCTCGCCGGGTCGAGCGCCACCCCCGCGTACGACAGCGCGGGGGGGACGCCCTGGCCCGGCTCGGCGCCCTGCGCGGGGCCGTGGCCCACGCTGGCCCGTGTCACGAGGGTGGACCGCCGGATCAGCGCCCGCAGCCGGGCGAACAGCTCCTCCAACGCGAAGGGCTTCACCAGGTAGTCGTCGGCGCCCACGTCGAGGCCGCTGACCCGGTCGGCCAGCCCGTCACGGGCAGTCAGCATGAGGACGGGGACGTCGTCACCGCGCGCCCGCAGACGGCGGCAGGTCTCCAGGCCGTCCATCCTCGGCATCATCACGTCGAGCACGACGATGTCCGGCTGGTCGCGCGCCACCACCTCCAGCGCGGCGACCCCGTCGGGCGCCGTGCGCACCTCGTAGCCCTCGAACCTCAGCGACCGCTCCAGCGACTCGCGGACAGCCGCGTCGTCGTCCACCACCAGTACTCGCACGGCTCCAGTCTGCCCCGCTCGCCCGACAGTTCCATGCTCCGGACGCGCATCTCAGCAAGACCTTGTCCGATCCTCAGCCCCGCTTCAGGCGCTGTGCCTGGAAGGGGCCGGCGCGGGCGGATCGATCCTGGGTGTCGGCACGTCGTTCGCGCCCTGGCCCGGCGAGCCGCCGGTGCCGCCCGGCGTCTCCTCCTCCTCGGCGGGCTTGTCGTCGTCATCGTCGTCGACGACCACGACCTCGCTGCGCTGGACGGTGCCGAGCTCGATCCCGGCCCGGCCGAGCGACGCCCGGACCCGCTCCCGCAGCTCGCGGGCGACGTCCCACTGCTTGAGCGGCTGGGTCTTGATGGCGATCCGCAGCGTGTAGCCGTCCGCGGTCATGGTCTCCATGCCCCAGACCTCCGGCTCGGCGAGGATCAGGCCGGACCAGGCCTCGTCCTTCCACAGCTTGTCGGCCGTCCGGACGAGCACCCGTTTCGCGGCGGCGACCTCGGTGTCGTAGTCGAGCGGGACGTCGAGAACCGTGCGGGCCCACTGTTGACTCTTGTTCCCGACCCGGGTTATCTCGCCGTTGCGGACGTACCAGACCGTCCCCTCGACGTCGCGCATTCGGGTCATCCGCAGGCTCACCGCCTCGACGGTGCCCGAGACCGGGCCGACATCGATCACGTCGCCGACGCCGTACTGGTCCTCCAGCAGCATGAACATGCCCGACAGGAAGTCGCGCACGAGGTTCTGCGCACCGAAACCGACGGCGATGCCGAGCACTCCGGCGCTGGCCACGATCGGGGCTAGATTCAGGCCGAGCTCGCCGAGGATCGTGAGGAAAGCCAGCCCGAACACAAAGATTGACGTCACGCTGCGCAGCAGCGATCCGACTGTTCCGGCGCGCTGGCGCCGCCGCTCGAGCAGAACGGTCGGATCACCGAATGCGCCCAGCAAGGTGTTCGACCGCAGCCCGCGCAGCATGCCGGTACTGCGCCCCGAGGCGGCCCGTTCGGTGGTCCGCCGGATGAACCGGTGCAGCAGCGTCCGGATCACCATCGCGAACAGCAGAATCAGCAGAATCTTGATCGGCGTGCCGAGGAACACCTCGGCGCCGGACGCAAGATAGTTACTGCCCGTGACGTCGTACACGGTGCGGCACATGAGGCCGGGGTCCGTGCCGCAGGCGTCCCGCAGCGCGTTCGCGACGCCCTCGATCGAGACGAGCGGATCCGTCGTCGGACCGGGCGAGATCGACACCGAGGGTATGGGGCTGGGCGAGACCGTCGCCGCGGTCGTCGGTGCGGCGGTGGGCGACAGGATCGCGCCGAGCATCGGGATCACGGGCTGAGCCAGCAGGGACGGCTCCGCGCCCATGACCGCCGGGGGCAGCCCGGCCGCGACTGGTTCGGCGGGCACGCCACCGAACGGGACAGCACCAAACGGGACACGTGAGATGGACACAACGCCGGCCATCCTCCGTAAGCAGGTCTCTCAGTCGGATCGACGCCGATCGGGCGCCGTGTGCGTCTGGAAGCCCCCCGGCCGGGCCGCGGCAAGGCCGCCGGCACCCATCCCCCGGCGGCGCTCCGTAGCCCGCACAGCGAGCTGGCGCAGCGCCGAGTCGACCTTGACAGTCTTGCCCATCGGCGGACCCGGACGGCGGGCACCCCCGTGTCGGCCACACACGGACACGGCCCGACAGTCAGTCACACAGTGTAATTTTTCGGTCACGGCACACGGTCGAATGAGGTTGTTGTTCGTCACAAACCACGCCGGATATGCACATCGACGCTTTGCCGGGACGGATGACCATGCAAACAGGCTCGCGTTCTGCCGCCGAAGAAGGTTGACTGTCCATTGTCACCGGAGACGCTGGGTAGGACGGTCCGCGAGGACCCTCGGGTGGGCAGGAGGTCGGCGCGTGGCAGAGGCGCTGGTTCTCAATGCCACGTACGAGCCTCTGTGCGTGGTGTCACAAAGAAGAGCACTGGTGCTCGTTCTGACCGACAAGGCCGTGATGGTCGAATCCGCCGGCCAGGTGCTGCGTTCGACGACGGCCGCAGTCGAGGTTCCGATCGTCGTGCGGTTGGCACGGTTCGTGCGCGTGCCCTACCGTTCACAGATTCCACTCACCCGCAAGGGTGTACTGGCACGCGACCATCACCGGTGCGTGTACTGCAACGCCCCGGCGACATCACTGGATCACGTGATCCCCCGCTCTCGCGGCGGGCCACACGTATGGGAGAACGTCGTGGCGGCCTGCGGCCGCTGCAACCATGTCAAAGCCGACCGGGCCGTCGCGGACCTCGGTTGGCGGCTTCGCACGGCGCCCAGAGCGCCGAGCGGAGCCGCCTGGCGCATTCTGGGGTCCCGTCGCATGGACCCGCGGTGGTCGCGGTACCTGAGCACGGTGGGGGACGTCTCCGAGGCCGCGAGCGCCTGACCCGTCCCACCCGGTCTGCGGGGCGGTACCCGCCGCCAGGCCGGGGCAGGTACCCGGGGTGCGCATACTCGTCACCGGTGCGACCGGGTATATCGGTGGTCGGCTGGCACCCCGCCTGCTCGGCCAGGGCCATCACGTCCGCTGCATGACCCGTGATCCGGCGCGGCTGTCCGACGTCGGCTGGGCCCGGCATCCCGACATCGAGGTGGTCCGTGCCGACGCCCTCGACCCGGAGTCGCTGCACGCGGCGATGGAGGATGTCGACGTCGCCTACTACCTGATCCACTCGATCGACACCGGCGGCGACTTCTCGGCCGTCGACCGCCGGGCGGCCGCGGCGTTCGCGCGGGCGGCGCGGGCCGCCGGCGTCCGGCGGATCATCTACCTGGGTGGGCTGAGCCCGGCCACCGGCATCGGCATGTCGGCGCACCTGGCGTCCCGGCAGGAGGTCGCGCGGATCCTGCTCGACTCCGGGGTGCCCACGGTCGTGCTGCGCGCCGCGATCATCATCGGCAGCGGCAGCGCGTCGTTCGAGATGCTGCGCCACCTCACCGAGCGGCTGCCGGTGATGCTCACCCCACGCTGGGTGCGGACCCGCATCCAGCCGATCGCCGTCCGGGACGTCCTGCACTACCTCATCGGATGTCTCCAGCTGCCGGCCGGGATCAACCGCTCGTTCGACATCGGCGGGCCGGACGTCCTGACCTACGCCGACATGATGCAGCGTTTCGCGGCGGTCGAGGGCCTGCGTCACCGAGTGATCATCCGTGTGCCGGTGCTCTCCCCCGGCCTGTCGTCGCTGTGGGTCGGGGTGGTGACGCCGGTCCCCCGGGCGATCGCGCGGCCGCTGGTCCGCTCGCTGCGGACGGAGGTCGTCGTCGGCGAGCACGACATCGCGCGGTGGGTGCCGGACCCGCCCGAGGGGCTGCTGCCGTTCGAGACCGCGGTCGCCTACGCGCTGGCGCGGGTGCGCGACCGGACGGTGGAGACCCGGTGGTCGACTGCGGTCTGGCCGGACAGCCCGCTCGCCGCGCCGTTCCCCGAGGTCGCCGCGTACCTCTCCGCCGACCGGGCCGGCCGCCGCGGGCACCGCCCGGTCGCGGCGGACGTCCGGACCGCGGCGGACGGCGGCTCGCCGGACAACGCCCCGTCCAACGGAATCCTGGCCGGCGGCGCTCCGCCAGGCGAGCCCGTCCCGACCGATCCGGCCTGGGCCGGGAGCTCGCTCTACACCGACGAGCGGTCGAAGGCCGTGGCCGCGCCGGCGGGAGGCCTGTGGCGGGTCATCGAGGGGATCGGCGGCGAGAACGGCTGGTACAGCTGGCCGCTGGCGTGGTCGGCGCGCGGGTGGCTCGACACACTCGTCGGCGGGGTCGGGCACCGCCGCGGCCGGCGCGACCCCGCCCACCTGCGCACCGGGGAGGCGATCGACCTGTGGCGGGTCGAGGAGCTGGTCCCCGGACGGCTGCTGCGCCTGCGCGCCGAGATGAGGCTGCCCGGCCACGCCTGGCTCGAACTGCGCGTCGAGCCAGGCGGCCCCGACGGCGGGACGGTCTACCGGCAGCGGGCGCTGTTCCTGCCGCGCGGGCTGCCGGGCCACCTCTACTGGCGGGCCGTCAGCCCGTTCCACGCCGTGGTCTTCGGCGGGATGCTGCGCACTATCGTCCGCCGGGCCGAGTCCGCCCCGGCCGCGGCCGCGCCGGCTGTGACAGCCCCGACGGAGTCGACTTCGATCGAGCCGACCACGCCGGCCGGCCGGTGACCGGCCACCGGCCGGCACACCGCCTCGTCCTCAAGTGTGGTCTCAGGTGTGGTCGGCCTCGTCGGGGATCTCCATCTCGAACCAGACGCGCTTGCCGTCCGGTGTCGTCTCGACTCCCCAGGCCTGCGCGAGCGCCTCGACGAGGAGCAGGCCCCAGCCGTGCTCGGCCTCCGGATCGTCCGGGGAGTTGCCGCCGGGCCGGGGCAGGGCGGTGCCCTCCCTGTCCTCGACGCTCACCCGCAGCCGCCCGGGTTCCAGAGTGGCCCGCAGCACGAGATCGCTGCGCGCGTGCAGCACCGCGTTGGTGACCACCTCGCTGACCAACAGGATCGCGTCGTCGAGTGATCCGATCCCGGCGTCGAGCAGCGAGCGCCGGACGGCCGTGCGGGCCTGTCCGGCCGATGCGGCGACGGCGGGCAGCGCGAGCTGGAGCAGCGGCGGGCGCAGCTGCCGGGTGACCAGCGTGAGCAGCGCTATGTCGTCGTCCGTGCGCGGCGGGAGATCCGCGGCCAGCAGGCAGCGCTCGAGCAGGGTTCGGGCGCTCTCCTCGCTCGGGCCCGATCCGCTGCCGCTCACCGCGTCCGGGCCGGACCAGCTGCGGGCCGCGAAGCCACCGCCGGTGCGGCGGCGGTCACCGCTCGCCCGCGTCCTGCGGTAGCCCCCGCGGCGGTCCCGGCCCGACCGCCGCTCCCTGATCCGCCGCTCCGGCGTGACCATGGCTCCGCCAGCCGCGGCGGCCGGCGCGGAGGCCGCCAGCGCCACGGCGGCCGCGGGCGGATCACCCGCGGCAGGCGCCGCGCCCACAGACGGATCACCCGTGGCAGGCGCCGCGCCCACAGACGGATCACCCGTGGCAGGCGCCGCGCCCACAGACGGATCATCCGAAGGCGGTGCGAACGCCCGAACGGCGCGCGGACGGGCGATCTGCTCGCCCAGGCCCGACCTCAGGTGCTCCAGGCCGTCCGCGAGCGGCCGGCGCCGGGACTCCACCAGGCCGTCGGTGAACATCACGAACGCCGAGCCGGACGGGAGCGAGACGGTCAGCTCGGAGAAGGTGCCCTGCTCACCCGTCCCGAGCGGGAGCCCGGGCTCGAGCACGAGGTAGTCCGGCTCCTCGTCGGGCAGCAGCAACAGCGGCGGCGGATGGCCCGCGCTCGCGATCGTCATCCGGCCGGAGTAGGGGTCGTACACCGCGTACATGGAGGTGGCCATCTGCAGGCCGGGCAGCGAGTCGACAACCCGGTCGAGCCGGGCCAGCAGCTCGGCGGGCCCCCAGTCCTCCAGCGCGTACGCCCGCAGTGCGGCCCGCAACTGGCCCATCACCGCGGCCGCGTGCAGGCCACGGCCCATCACGTCACCGATCGCCACGCCGACCCGCCCGCCGGGCAGCGGGATGACGTCGTAGAGGTCCCCGCCGACCTCCGTACCGGCCGTGCCGGGCCGGTACTCCATCGCGATCTCCATGCCGTCCAGGGCCGGCGGGTGCGCGGGAAGCATCGAGCGCTGCAGTGTCAGCGCGGACTCCTCGACGTCCCGGAAGAGCTGCGCGTTGTCGAGCGCGGTGCCGCCGCGCCGGGCCAGCTCCTCGATGAGGCGGATGTCGAGCGCGGTGTACTCGACGGATTCGCGCCGGCCGACCGTCAGCGCGCCGAACACCCTCCCCCGGGCGTACATCGGCACGGTGATCGCGGCTCCTGCCTGGATCTCCCCGAACCGCTCAGCGGCCTCGCCGGGGAACAGCCGGCGGACGACGTCCTCGGTGTAGCGGGGCACGTAGTACGACTGGCCGGTCCGGATAACGACGCCCGGCGGGATGTCCTCGGTGGCTGTCGGCGGGTGGATCTGGACGATGGCCCGGGCGAAGTCCGCCGTCTTCGGGTCGAGAAAGCGCGACCCGGCGATCCGAATGCTGTCCCCGTCGCCGCGAAGCCAGACCACGGCCGCGTCGCCCATCCGGGGCACAACCAGGGATGCGATCATGTCGATGATCCGCTGCGGGTCGAGCGAGCTGCTCAGGACCAGGCTCGCGTCGGCGAGGAACGACAGCTGCTCGAGCGTCGCCTCCTCGGTGACGTGCGCGCGGCGCCGGCGCCGGATACTCGACAGCTCGCGGACGATGGCGCGGCCAACCGTGGCCGTCGTGGCGGCCCAGCCCGCCGAGCGGGACTCCGTGTCGATCACCGGGCCTCGACTCTCCCATCCGGACGTCGCCGGTCCGGATGCCGCCCGTCCGGACGCCTCGACCGGATCGGCCGCGGCACCGAGGGGACGTTTAGCCACCGGGACACATCTACCCCCAGGAAGCACACCATAACGGACAGTGACGTCATCCACTCGCGGAAGTGTAGTTCGAGAGTCGGACATCGCGCCCGCCGAGCCGCTCGACGGACACTTTCCGTAACCGGAGCATCCCGTTTACTTCATGCCCGCAGAGAGGGTTTGATGCTGGCATGGATCCCGTTGTCGCATACCGTGCGGGCGAACCCGGGCAGCCCGGCGGCCGCTCCGGCCCGGCCGCGCCACCACCGGGAACCGAGGAGACCGATTACTCCGCGTGGTGGCACGACGCCGTGATGTACGAGGTCTACGTCCGCAGCTTCGCCGACGCCGACGGCGACGGGGTCGGCGACATCGAGGGCATCCGCCGGCGCCTGCCCGACCTCGCCGACCTGGGCGTCGACGGGATCTGGGTCAGCCCCTTCTACCGCTCCCCCATGGCCGATCACGGCTACGACGTGGCCGACCACACCGACGTCGACCCCTTGTTCGGCACTCTCTCGGACGTCGACGCGCTGCTGCGCGACGCCCACGAGGCCGGCCTGAAGGTCGTCGTCGACCTGGTCCCGAACCACTCCAGCAGCGCGCACCCCGCCTTCCAGGCGGCGCTCGCGGCCGGGCCGGGCGCGCCGGAGCGGGACCTCTACCTTTTCCGGGACGGGCGCGGCCCGGACGGTGCGCTCCCCCCGAACAACTGGATCTCGGTGTTCGGTGGCCCCGCCTGGACGAGGGTTCCGGACGGCCAGTGGTACCTGCACCTGTTCGCCCCGGAGCAGCCGGACTGGAACTGGCAGCATCCGCGGGTGCGGGCGGCGCACGCCGAGATCATCCGATTCTGGCTCGACCGGGGGGTCGACGGCTTCCGGATCGACGTCTCGCACGGCCTGGTCAAGGACGGTGAGCTGCGCGACCATCCGACCGACGCGCTCCCCACGCCGGAGACCGGCTTCCGGGAGGAGATCGAGCCGCACGCTTGGGATCAGGACGGCGTCCACGAGATCTACCGCGAGTGGCGGGCGATCGTCGACGCCCACGACCGGCGCGACGGCCGACAGCGGGTGCTCGTCGGCGAGACCTGGGTCGCCGACCCGGGGCGCCTCGCCCGGTACGTCCGTCCCGACGAGCTGCACCTGACCTTCACGTTCTCGCTGCTGTACGCGCCGTTCTCCGCCCCGGCGTGGCGGGCGGCGATCGATGCCGCCCGGGCCGCGACAGCCGCCGTCTGCGCGCCGCCGACCTGGGTGCTGGCCAACCACGACGTCGTCCGTCCGGTCAGCCGCTACGGCGGCGGTGAGACCGGCCTGCGCCGGGCCCGGGCGGCGCTGCTGACGCTGCTGGCGCTGCCCGGCACGGTCTACCTGTACCAGGGCGACGAGCTCGGCCTGCCGCAGGTCGACGTCCCGCCCGAGGCCCGCCAGGACCCGGTCTGGGAACGGTCCGGCCACACCTCGCCCGGCCGGGACGGCGCACGGGTGCCGCTGCCGTGGTCCGGCGACGCGCCTCCGTACGGGTTCAGCGCCGGGGCAGCCGAGCCGTGGCTCCCGCAACCGCCCGACTGGGCGACGCTGACCGCGTCCGCCCAGTCCGTGGACCCGATGTCGACCAGGGTGCTCGTCCGCGGCGCGCTGGCGCTACGCCGCGCGCTCCCCTTCCTCGGCGGACCAGCCGGGCCGGGTGGCGCGGCCAAGCCGGGCGGCGCGGCCAAGCCGGGTGGGCCGGGGCACTCGGGCGAGCCGGGGCGGCCGGCAGGCACGCGGCCCGGGTTCCGCTGGCGGGACGATCTGCCCGCGGACTGCCTGGCCTTCGACCGGACGTCCGCCGCCGGCGCCCTGACCTGTGTGATGGCCACACGGAGCGAGATACGCCTGGAGATCGCCGGCCGGCTGGTGCTGGCGAGCGGGCCGGTCGGCTACGACGGCGCGACGCTCGTCCTGCCGCCGGACACCACCGCGTGGGTCATCCCCCGTTCGGGTTGATCCACCCGGCTACCGCCGCACGGCGGACGTCCACCGCCCGTCGAACCGCTCACCTCGGCAGACCCGTCCACGACCACCACCGGGCCGGACGTCCCGTCGATCGAGGTCGGGGCCGCGGCCGGGGAGCGGCCGTCCAGTGGCGCAGAATGGACCCGTGAACCAACCGTCACCCGCGCGACCACGCGCAGACTTCTACGAGGCCGTCGGCGGCGAGGCGACGTTCCGCGCGTTGGTGGCCAGGTTCTACGAGGGGGTGGCCAGCGACCCGGTGCTCCGGCCGCTCTACCCCGACGAGGATCTGGCGGCGGCCGAGGAGCGGCTGCGACTGTTCCTCATCCAGTACTGGGGCGGGCCGACGACGTACAGCGAGCAGCGCGGCCATCCCCGGCTGCGGATGCGGCACGTGCCGTTCGCGATCGGCCCGGCCGAGCGGGACGCCTGGCTGCGCATCATGGAATCCGCGGTCGACAGCCTCGGTCTCGCCCCGGAACACCGCGCCCAGCTCTGGGACTACCTGCTGATGGCCGCGAACTCCCTGCAGAACCGCCCGGGCTGATCCTTCCTGCACCCGGATGCCATGCCGGGTCCCGGGCCCACGCGTCGAGGGCCGGGAAGTCAGTCGACTTCCCGGCCCTCGACGGTCACGGTCTCGTGGGAGCTAGTCGCGGGTGAGTTTGCGGTACGTCACCCGGTGCGGGCGGGCCGCGTCCGCGCCGAGCCGCTCGACCTTGTTGGTCTCGTAGTCGGCGAAGTTGCCCTCGTACCAGAACCAGCGGGCCGGGTCGGCCTCGGTGCCCTCCCAGGCCAGGATGTGCGTCGCGACCCGGTCCAGGAACCACCGGTCGTGGGAGACGACCACGGCGCAGCCCGGGAACTCCAGCAGCGCCTCCTCCAGCGACCGCAGGGTCTCCACGTCCAGGTCGTTCGTGGGCTCGTCGAGCAGCAGCACGTTGCCGCCGCGCTTGAGGGTCAGCGCCAGGTTCAGCCGGTTGCGCTCACCGCCGGAGAGCACGCCGACCGGCTTCTGCTGGTCAGGACCCTTGAACCCGAACGACGACACGTACGCCCGGCTCGGGATGTCGGTCTTCCCGACGACGATGTGGTCCAGCCCGTCGGAGACGATCTCCCACACGTTCTTCTTCGCGTCGAGACCGCCGCGGGACTGGTCCACGTAGGCGATGTCGACCGTCTCGCCGATCTGCAGCTCGCCGGAATCCGGCGACGCCTGGCCGACGATCATCGTGAACAGCGTGGTCTTGCCGACGCCGTTCGGGCCGATCACGCCGACGATGCCACCACGCGGCAGGCTGAACGACAGGTCGTCGATGAGCACCCGCTCGCCGAAGCCCTTGGTGAGCTTCTTCGCCTCGATCACCAGGCTGCCCAGCCGCGGGCCGGGCGGGATCTGGATCTCCTCGAAGTCGCGCGGCCTGGCCTTGTCCGCCTCGGCCGCCAGTTCCTCGTAGCGGGCCAGTCGGGACTTGCTCTTGGCCTGCCGCGCCTTCGGGTTCGAGCGGACCCACTCGAGCTCCTGGGCGAGCGCCCGGCGGCGCTTGGCGTCCTTCTGGCCCTCGACCTTGAGCCGGGACGCCTTGTTCTCCAGATAGGTGGAGTAGTTGCCCTCGTAGGGGTGGGCGCGGCCGCGGTCGAGCTCGAGGATCCAGCCGGCGACGTTGTCGAGGAAGTACCGGTCGTGCGTGACGGCCAGCACCGCCCCGGCGTAGCGGGCCAGGTGCTGCTCCAGCCAGGCGACGCTCTCCGCGTCGAGGTGGTTGGTCGGCTCGTCCAGCAGCAGCAGGTCGGGCGCCTCGAGCAGCAGCTTGCACAGCGCCACCCGGCGGCGCTCACCACCGGAGAGCGCGGTGACGTCCGCATCGCCGGGCGGCAGGCGCAGGGCGTCCATCGCCTGGTCGATCTGGCTGTCGAGCTCCCAGGCGTTCGCCGCCTCGATCTTGTCGATCAGCGCCGCCTGGTCGGCGAGGAGCGTGTCGAAGTCCGCGTCGGGCGCGGCCATCTTCTCGTTGATCTCCTCGTACCGGGCGAGCACCGCGCGGATCTCGCGGACGCCGTCCTCGACGTTGCCGCGGACGTCCTTGGCCTCGTCGAGCCGCGGCTCCTGCGCGAGCATGCCGACCGTGTAGCCGGGGCTCAGGATCGCGTCGCCGTTGCTCGGGTGGTCGAGGCCGGCCATGATCTTGAGCAGCGACGACTTCCCGGCGCCGTTCGGCCCGACGACGCCGATCTTCGCGCCGGGCAGGAACGCCAGGGTGACGTCGTCGAGGATCACCTTGTCGCCGTGGGCCTTGCGGGCCTTGCGCATCTGGAAGACGTACTGCGCCATGCGTCAACCCTAGGGCATGGCGCCCAGAAGCCCCACGGCGGTGATCCCATCGCGGGCCACCGGCGGTTCCACCGTGAGCCGCCGGCGGGCCCGCCCGATGTTCAACCGGGCACGAATCGGGTACTCCCCGGAGTCGGGCGAGCACCATCGGCCATCGGCCGAGTGTCGGTGGGCCGGGGCTCCCGGGAGGCCACATGCGAGCGGATGACCAGCGAGTCGGACTTGCCTGCGAGGCATTCTTCTTCGGGTACCCCCTCGTGTGCGCGGTCCGGCAGATCATCAGGATCGCCCACGACGGGCTCGGGCCGATCGAGCCGGCCGGCTTCAACGCCTTCGCCCACGAGACCGACCCGCCCGGTCCGCACTCACACTTCCTGCACGTCAGCCCGGACGTCCTGGTCTCGCTCGCCCAGGTCGACCTGAGCCCCGGGCCCCTGGTCCTGCACGTGCCGCCGACTCCCGGGCGCTACCTCGTCCTGGAGTTCTACGACGTGTGGCTGAACGTGTTCGCCTATCTCGGCACCCGGGTCACCGGGGACGACGGTGGCGACATCCTGCTGCTCCCACCCGGCACTGCGGACGCTTCCAGCGCGGCGGACGCTTCCGCGCACGACCGCGTGGTCGAGGCGCCGTCGCGGGTCGTCAGCATCATCGCCCGGTTCGGCTACGGCGGGCCGGCGGACCTGCCCGCCGTCCGGGCCCTTCAGGGCACGCTGACCCTGCGCCCGCCCGATCCGGGCGCGCGGCGGCCGGAGGGGCCACCGGACGGCTCCAAGCGCGTCTGCGACGACCTGCGCTTCTGGGAGGAGCTGAGAACCTGGCTGCACGCCTTCCCCCCGCCGGCCGCGGAAGGCGACTACGCCCGCCGGTTCGAGGCGCTCGGCCTGCTGACGGACCCGTCCCCGTACATCGACCCCGATCCGCGGCTCGCCTGGTCGCTGCGCAGCGGCCTGCGCACGGGCCGGGACGAACTGGAACGGCTCGCCGCCGCCGGCCGCCGGGCCCATCAGGGCTGGGTCGGCACCCTGCACGAGGCCGACTACAACCTCGACCGGTTCGGCCCGGGCGTGCTGGACGACCGGCACTGGGAGATCCCGGACCGGGCGCAGGCCCGGATCGCCCGTGCGATGGCAGCGCGCCGGCCGCTCGGCATCGTCCACGCCTACGAGTCGACGTCGGCGTGCTGCTCGGTGGACGCCGACGGGCGCCACCTCACCGGCGCGCACAGCTACCTGCTCCGCCTCCCGCCACCGGCGGTCGACGCGTTCTGGACGGTCGCGATGTACGACGAGCCCGAGAGCTACCTCGTCGACAACCCCCTGCACCGGTACGCGATCGACAGCCGGGACGATCTCGTCCACGCCGCCGACGGAACCGTCCCGATACTGATCCAAAGCGACGCTCCGGCAACGGAGACCGCGACGGACGCCGGTGCGGCGATGCCGGTGAACTGGCTGCCGGCCGCGACGGGTGACTTCCGGCTGACGCTGCGGATGTATCTGCCCGGCAAGGAGGTACTCAGCGGCACCTACGCCCCGCCACCGATCCACCGACTGGCCTGACTGTCACAACAGCGCGCCGCGGATCAGGCGCGATGCGGGTCAGGACAGCGCGATGCGGACGGCGGGCCGCGGGCCCTGGCCGGTCTCGTCCACGTGGGCGCTCGGCGCGAGGACTGCCACATCGCCCGGCTCCGTCCCACCGGCGTCGGCGCCGCTGGGATCCTCGGCGAGGACGGGGATCACCTGCCGGTCGACGGTCCGCGCCCGGCCACCGGACGCCGGGGTGGCCAGCAGCGACACCGTCACGGACGTCCCCGCCCCGGGCACCTTCGTGATCTTCGCCCGGCCGGCCGGGCGCCCGGTGGCCACGCCCGCCGGAGATCCCCTGGTCTCGCCACCACCGTAGATCACGACCTCCGTGACGTCGTCGGTGTCGAGGCCGTCCGCGTCAAGGGTGAGCCGCGCGGTCACGGGCCCGTTCGCTGAGACCGGGTAGGTCAGCCGGACCCCACCGGCTTCGAACACCAGCTGGGCCGCGCGCGTCCCGCGCGGCGGCGCGTCCACGCTGACCTCGACGCCGACCGTACGACCGGTGGCCACCGTGAGCGCGTCCACCCGCGAGCGCGTCACCGAGCCCGGGGACCGGTTGTAGGCCGGCGGCATGCGGAGCAGGTACGGCGTGCGGTCGGGGTGGTCGGCGACGACCTCCAGGTCGGCCACCCCCCGCGAGACCGCGAACAGCAACGGCCCGTCACCGTCGGCACCGTCGAGATCGGCCCCGTTGGTGGTGACCCCGCTCGGATGGCCTAGATAGGGCGGGCTGGCAGCCACCAGTACCAGGGACCGCCCGGGCAGGGCCCGCAGCATCGCCGCCAGGTCACGGTCGTGGTCCGTCATCGTCGCGTTCGCGTCGATCGCGCCGACGAGGACGAACGTCGTCAGCCCGACGACACCCGCGGCGCACACCCCGGTCACCGCCCGTGCCGCCCGCCGCCGTGACCAGCCGGCGAGGTCGACCAGCCCGCGCGCGCCGAGGTGCACGAGCCCGATCAGCACAGGCATCAGGTAGAACGGCCCGACGTATCGGATGCCGCCCCACAGCTCCGCCGCGTTCCACGCCCCCCAGAAGCCGATGTAACCGACCACGAACAGCACCGTGCCGACACCGAGGGCGTACCCCGGCCCATTCAGCCGGCGCCGCGCGGCCGCCACGATCGCGGCCACGGCGAGCACCACCCCGCCGCAGGCCCAGCCACCGAGCAGCCAGAGATGATCCCCGACCGATGCCAGGCCGTCACCGAGCCCGAAGTCGTGCCCGCCGTCCGACGGGTACAGCCTGCGCACGCCGAACCCGAGCTTGTCGTCCGATTCGAGCAGCGCGAACGGCAACCTGAACGGGCTGCCGGTCGCCGCGGCATTGGACGCCAGCAGGATCGCGGCCGGGAGCACGAGCCCGGCAGCCGTCCAGCGCAGGGCCCACCCGAGCCGCCCGGACCTGCGCGCCGTCACGACGCCCCAGACCGCCACCGGGCCGAGCAGGAGGACCACGTCATACGGCCGCACCGCCACGGCCACGCCGACCGCGAGCCCCGCTCCGGCAAGCGCCCGCCCGCCGTGCCGCGCGGAGCGCCGACCGCCATCGCTCGGCCCGCCGGCTCTCAGCCCACGGAGCAGGCCGAGGAACGTCAGCTCCATCAGCACGAGCACCGGCAGGTAGCTCAGCACCAGCGCACTCTGCACGATCATCAACGGGGAGAAGGCCAGCAGCGTCGCGGCCAGCGCCGCGACCCTCCGTTCCCCCGCCAGCTCGACACCGAGCAGGTAGGTAACGATCACCGCCGCCGCCGCGATGACCGCCAGCACCGGCGAGACGCTGCCCGTCAGCATGAGGCCCAACGCGAACAACCCCGGGACGAACGGTGTGTACTTCAGAACGAAGTGATCACCCGAGATGGCGGCGAGCCAGGGTGCGTACGACGCGGCTGGATCAGGCGCAGACGGAAAGAGGTGGCCGTCCGCCAGCGTCCGGGCGTGCAGGAGGTAGATGACCTCGTCGTTGTTGACCGACAGGTACGGGAACAGGTTGTGCCGCAGCAGGACGGCCACCGTCGCACTGGCCAAGGCCAGGACCGCCACGTACCGGCCGGCCGTGCTGACCGCCTGGCAGCGACGCCACAGCCGCCGGGGCAGCGGCTCAGGCGTCACGATCAGGCGGTCCGGGACGACCGTGCCGATCTGGTCCGCGGAGGCCTTGCCGATCCGGTCGGACGGCTCGTCCGGCGCGGAGACCGCGCCGGCGCCGGGATCACTCGACCTGCTCACCCTCGGCACGGTACCGAGCGACCTGGACCGCCCTTCGGCTGGTGGCCCCATCGGTCACCGCATGTCGGTCAGACCCGCCCATTACGCGATTGCCGGCGACCCCACTATCCGAAGGCCCCGCCCAGCCCCAGCAGGCGGACCTCGCCGACGACGTCAGCGAGGCCGAAGGTGACGCCCCCGGAGGAGGCGGAGGTGCTCGGGGTGCGGAAGGCCGGCGTCGTGAGCTCACCGCCGCGCCCGCGCTCCGTGAACAGCGAAGCCGGCGTCGGGCCGGTCTCGGACCACCCGAGGGGCGCCGCTCCGGCGGCCTGCGCGCTGCCGCCGACCGGCGCGGAGTCGACCGGGACAGAGTCACGCGAGACGGCATCGACCAGGTCCGACCCCGCCGGCGTGAGCCCCGGCCCACCGGTGGTGGGGGTCTCGACGGCCAACTGCCGGACCGCCTCCGCGGGAACCAGACCACCGGCTCCCGTTGCCCCCGCACCGACGCTCTCCTCCACACCGCCGCCGTCGAGGTCGGTGGAGTCGGCACCGAAGGGGTCAACCGGGTGCTCGCCCGTCTCCGGCAGCGGAACCTCGTCAGCGGGGCCGGCCCCGCGCGCGACCCGCCGGACGTCGACCGGACGCCAGGTGAGTTCCGCCGCGACCGCGTCCGCGTCGATCTCGTAGGTGACCCGCCGGTCGCCGTCCTGCGTCTCGAAGTTGTTCTGCCGCAGGCGGCCGACAACGAGCGCCCGGTCGCCCCGCGACAGGCTGACCGAGACGTTCTCGGCGAGCTGACGCCAGCAGGAGACGCGCAGGTAGAGGGTGTTGCCGTCCACCCAGCGCTGTTCGGAGCGGTCGTACCGGCGCGGCGTGGAGGCGACGCGGAAACCGCAGACGGAGACACCGCTGGCGGTCACCCGCAGCACCGGATTCTCCACGAGGTTGCCGATCAGTGTGATCGTGGTGTCGAGCATGGAAGGCTCCTTGGCGAACATCTCGGGGACAGGGAGACGACCCGGAGGACGGCGGCCCACCACAACGGACCCGGAGGTCCAGGCGGCGAGAGCTGGCCGGCCGCGCACCCACGCCATCACTCTGCGCCGCCGTCCATGTGATGGGAACCTGTTCTTGTCAGCTGTGGATAACTGTTCGCCATCCCCAGGCCGATCTCACGACGCACCCGAGCGGTGGCGCGTCCCTACCCTCACTCTCGTCACGGGCGGCGAAGGCGGCCGACGGCCAGCCATCGAGCGCGGGACACGTAACAAGCACGGAGCGCGGGAACAACCCGGAGGCGGATTCGGGTTGCCGCCGTGCAGGACGGCGCACCACCCCACCGGCCGGTGTCCTGTCCGCCGGTGCCCGGCGACGGTGCCCGCACACCTGGAGGAAGGAACGGTATGTCGACTCAGGCAGCCAGCCGCGACGTGACCGCGGCGGCGAGCGGGACGTTCCTGCTCGGAGGCGAACTACCCGTGAACCGGCTCGGTTTCGGCGCGATGCGGATCACCGGGCCGGGCATCTGGGGCGAACCCGCGGACCGGGCGGAGGCCATCGCCGTACTGCGCAGGTCGGTGGAACTCGGCGTGAACTTCATCGACACGGCCGACTCCTACGGCCCGCACGTCAGCGAGGAGTTGATCGCCGAGGCCCTGCACCCCTATCCAGACGGCCTGGTGATCGCGACGAAGGGCGGTCTCACGCGGCAGGGGCCGGACCAGTGGACTGCCGTGGGACGCGCCCCATACCTGCGCCAGCAGGTCGAACTGTCGCTGCGCCGCCTCAAGCTCGAGCGCATCGATCTCTACCAGCTCCACCGCATCGACCCGAGGACTCCCGTCGAGGAGTCCCTCGGCGAGCTGCGGGCGCTGCAGCAGGAAGGCAAGATCCGCCACATCGGGCTCTCCGAGGTCAGCGTCGCCGAGCTGGAGCACAGCCGGTCGCTGGCGGAGATCGTCAGCGTGCAGAACCGATACAACCTCGCCGACCGCGCCTCCGAGGACGTCCTCGACTACGCGGAACGCGAGGGCATCGGTTTCATCCCCTGGTTCCCCGTCGCGACCGGTACACTCGCGCGACCAGGCGGAGTCCTCGACGCGATCGCGAAGCGGCACGGCTCGCAACCCGCGCAGCTGGCGCTGGCATGGCTGCTGCGCAGGTCACCCGTGATGCTGCCGATCCCGGGCACGTCGTCGACCGCCCACCTGGAGGAGAACGTCGCCGCGGCAGGAGTCAGCCTCACCGACTCCGAGTTCGACGAGCTGGCCAAACTGGCCAGCTGACGCCGTACTCGGCCAGCAGGCACGCGGGACGTCGGCTCCACCTCCCGAGGCGGAGCCGACGCGCGAGGACACCGGGGGTCGGTGCACCATCGACTGACCTGAGGTGGACACTGTCCATCCCACCCGGGACTCGTCCGCGAGCCCCACAATGGAACAACGCGCCCGTAGCTCAGCGGATAGAGCGAGTGCCTTCTAAGCACTGGGTCGCAGGTTCGATCCCTGCCGGGCGCACCGATCCGCGTATTGCGCGAACCTCCGTAGCGTTGTCGGACGGTTGCGTTCCGTCCTGCCCGTTGTCGCTGCCGTCCGTGGGTGCGGCTGGCTGGGTTGGGATGCGGAACGTGGGCTGGATGTGGGCGCGACTGGTGACGGTGATCTCGGCGACGAGGGCATCGGTGAGTCGACGCAGTGTGGCCGGGGCGCCATCACGGATGGCGTCGGCGATCTGGGTGGACAGGCGGGTCAGGTCAGCGGCGGTGGGTGGGACGGGCTGGGTGGCGTCGTCGGCGAGGTGGTCGACGAGTTCGGCCCGGCGGCCCTGCAGTTCCTTGATCTTGATGGTCAGTTTCTCGATGCGGCCTCCGGCGATGGCGTCGGTCATGGTGCCAGCTTCGAAGGCGTTGAAGTAGCGGTCGATCGCGGTTTCGGCCTTGCTGATCTCGCTGTCGATGGTGGCGAGCTCGGCGCGGTGGGCGGCGCGGGTGTCGGCGATTCGACCGGCGAGGGCGGCGGCGGCTTCGGTGACGAGTCCGCTGCCGGCGTAGGTCTCGATCATGGCGTTGAGAATGGCCGCGTCGACCTGTTCGGCGGGGAGGCGTTC